>NZ_JBHYHC010000155.1:0-20671 GCF_042738955.1 Umezawaea sp. NPDC059074 | reverse complement strand
TTAACCCCCACCCCGGCCGGCCCCCTATTGTTTTTGCGCCCCCACCCTCTTTCGTCTTTTCAAGGCTTCTTTCCAGCATTGAAAAGACGAAAGAGGGTGGGATAATCGGCGCAATCGGGGGTTGACCCCGCCACCCACACCCCCTCAGGCATGATCAACAAACGCGCCCATGGAACCAACTCGTCCCGCGCGCGTCTTACTGAACACGTACAGGAGGGGGCAATGGACACTTCAATCATGCGGTCCAGCAGCAGGAGCAAGCGCATCACCTGGGGCGGCGGCCTCTCGGTCAGCCTCGGCCTGATCGGCTTGCCGCTGGTCTTCGCGGGCGTGTGGCCGTCGTTCGACCACAGCCCCTGGGACGTCAACACCATGGTGTTGGGCGCGGGCGTGTTCCTCTGCACGGTCAGCTACATCTTCGGCCGCGTCGCCATCGCCGCCGTGACCGAGGAGAACCGCAACCCGGTCAGCCCACCGACCAGGCGACCGTTCATCGTGGCCGGTGTGTCCTTGGGTATCGCGATCCTCTGCCTGGTGATCGCGGTCATGTCCTGAGCAGGCCCTCCACCTGCGCCCTGAGTTCCACCAGACGTTCCGATGCCCGGTCGCGGGCGGACGGCAGCGAGTCCGCGACCGGCTCCACGACCTCGAGGTACGCCTTGAGCTTCGGCTCGGTGCCGGACGGCCGCACGACAACGCGCACCCCGTCCGCGGTCAACCGCACCACGTCGGCTTCGGGCAGCAGGTCCTCGTAGGCGAAGCCGTCCGGAGGGTTCCGCCGCAGGTCGGCCATGAGGGCGCCGATGCCGGACAGGTCGGTGAACCGCAGTGACACCTGGTCGGTCAGGTGCACGCCGTGATCCACGGCCAACTGGTCCAACGCGTCCAGCAAATCCTTGCCTGCCGCCTTCAACGTGGCGGCCAGGTCGCAGGCGACCACGGCGGCGGAGATGCCGTCCTTGTCCGTGACCGACTCCGGGTCCACGCAGTGGCCCAGGGCTTCCTCGTACGCGTAGACCAAGCCCTCGCCCGCACGGACCAGCCACTTGAACCCGGTCAACGTCTCGACGTACCGCGCCCCGTGAGCCGCGGCGATCTCCCCGAGAAGCGACGACGACACGATGGTGGTCGCCACCAACGGGTCCGGGTGCGCGGCTCGGTCCAGGGTGGACAGCACGAGGGAGCCGAGCAGCACTCCCGTCTCATCCCCCCG
The DNA here is from genome assembly GCF_042738955.1 of Umezawaea sp. NPDC059074. NCBI lineage: Bacteria > Bacillati > Actinomycetota > Actinomycetes > Pseudonocardiales > Pseudonocardiaceae > Umezawaea > Umezawaea sp. NPDC059074. The sequence continues at coordinate 19,458 of NZ_JBHYHC010000155.1, read as the reverse complement.
GAGCATCCGCCACACCCCGTCCCGCCCCCGCACACCCAACGCACACCGATCCGCGTCCGGATCAAGCGCAACAGCCAGATCAGCCTCCACGGCAGCAGCCAACGCCAACAACTCGTCCGCCGCCCCAGGCTCCTCCGGGTTCGGAAACGCCACCGTCGGAAAATCCGCGTCCGGCACAGCCTGCGACCGCACCACCCGCACATCGGTGAACCCGGCCCGCCGCAACGCTTCCACGGCGGTCTGCCCACCAACCCCGTGCATGGGCGTCAACGCCACCCGCAGATCCCGAGCCGCCCCCCGAGGCAACGACGCCACCCTCTCCAGGTACTCGTCCACCTCGGCGTCCGTCACGGACAGCCAGTCCGTCGACAGCGGCACCGACACGGCGGCGGGCACGCGGGCCACGGCAGCCTCGATCTCGCGGTCGGCCGGGGGCACGATCTGGCCGCCGCCTGAGACGTACAGCTTGTAGCCGTTGTCCGCAGGCGGGTTGTGGGAGGCCGTGATCTGCACACCAGCCACCGCCCCGTGCCGCCGCACCAGGAACGCCAACACCGGCGTGGGCAACGGCGAAGGCAACACCCGCACCACGAACCCCGCAGCCGCCAACACCCCCGCAGCCGCCTGACAGAAGTCCTCCGACCCGTGCCGAGCATCCCGCCCGACGAACACCGTCCCGCTGTGCCCGTTCGCCTTCAACCACTCCGCCAGCCCAGCGGTGGTCCGCAGAACGACAGCCCGGTTCATCCCATTGGGCCCAGCCCGCACGGGCCCCCGCAACCCGGCCGTCCCGAACGTCAACGGCCCACCCATCCGATCGGCAAGATCATCGGACGCCCCAGGCACACCTCCCATCGCCGCCGCCAACACCCCTTGCAGCTCCGCACGCGCAGCGGGGTCGGGGTCGTCGGCGATCCAGCGGAACGCGGCGTCGCGCAGGGCGGGCGTCAGGCTCATGCCCTGGTCACCAGTTCCCGCAGCAGCTCACCCATCCGCGACGCGGCGGCGGCTCCGGCCTCCAGCACCTCGTGGTGGTTCAACGGCTCCCCGGTGATGCCCGCGGCCAGGTTCGTCACCAGCGACAACCCGAACACCTCCACCCCTTCGGCACGGGCCGCGATGGCCTCCAGCACGGTCGACATGCCGACCAGGTCCGCGCCCATCGTGCGCAGCATCCGGATCTCGGCGGGCGTCTCGAAGTGCGGCCCCGGAAGCCCGGCGTACACGCCCTCCTCCAAGGAGGAGTCGATCTCCAGCGCCAGCGCCCGCAGTCGCGGCGAGTACAGGTCCGTCAGGTCTACGAACCGCGCCCCCACCAGCGGCGACGACGCCGTCAGGTTCAGGTGGTCGCTGATCAGCACCGGCTGGCCGACGGTCATGCCTTGGCGCAACCCGCCCGCCGCGTTCGTCAGCACGACGGTCCGCGCGCCCGCGGCGGCGATGGTCCGCACGCCGTGCACGACCTTCGCGACGCCCTTGCCCTCGTACCCGTGCGTGCGACCGAGCATGACCAGCACGTTCTTGTCGCCCACGGGCACCGAGCGGACGGTCCCGCCGTGCCCGACGGCCGTCGGCGCGTCGAAGCCGGGCAGCTCCCCGATCGGCACCTCCGCGGCGGGCTCGCCGATCAGGTCGGCGGCGGGCCGCCAGCCCGAGCCGAGCACCACGGCGACGTCGTGCTTCGCCACTCCGGTGCGCTTCGCCAGCTCTTCCGCGGCCTCTGCGGCCAGCGCTTCCAGAGCGGTCTTGTCGTCGTTGATCCCGGTCACCGCGTGAGCGTAACCGCGGTCAGCCCACCACGGAGAACGTGCCGACGATGGTGTCGAACAGCGTGGCGCGGCCGGTCTCCTCCTGGTCGGTGGGGAACACCACCTCGACCACCCACAGGTCGTTGCCGTGCGGCACGACCCGCGAGAACCGGGACCGCCGCAGGTCGGCTCCGGCGGGTTGCGGGGCTCTGGCCAGCGGCAACGCCGACTCGACCGTGCGGTAGCTGAACTGGACCGAGGTCTCGACGTCGTTGCCCGGCACGCTCGGCAGCTCCGCGACCGACTCGGAGAAGTAGTGGCCCTCCGGCCAGTGCGAGCGGACGAGCGCCAGGTAGTTCTCGACCCGCCACTTCGGGTAGTAGCCGCCGAAGCGCTGCACGGCGACCTCGGTCAGGCCGTTGGGCGCGATCAGGTGCGTCACGGTGCTCGCGGGCAGGTCCTCGTTGGTGCGCTGCTCCACGAACGTCGTCCAGTCCGGCCCGACGCTGATGGTGAACTCCGCGCCCTGGTCGCCGTTCGCGGACGCCGCCGACGCGGTCCTCGGCACGAGCTGGAGCGTGGGTTCCAGTCCGGGCGCGCTGGGCGCGGTGAGCTGCTCCGGCGGCAGCAGCGACGCGCCCGCCACGTACCTGGTCAGCACGAACCCGCCCGCGCCCGCCACGACGAAGAGCACCAGCGACGCCACGAGCACCAGCGCCGTCACGACCGGGCGGCGGCGGGGCGGCAGCGACTGGGTGGGGGCGGTGGACCGCAGGAACGGCAGCGGGCCGGGGTCGGCGGCCAGCGGGGCGTCGCCGGGGATGACCGGCTTGGGCACGACCACCGGCGGCCGGACGACGGGCCGCACCTCGCGGGTCGGGGCGTCGGCGGGGGAGTGGTCGGGCGGGAACAGGTCCACGCCGGGTTCGGCCATCAGCGGCCGGACCAGTTTCCGCACGTCGGCGAGGGTCATCCGGTCGTCGGGGGACTTCACCATCAGGCCCGCGATCACCGGGGTCAGCTCGTCTGCGCCGACCGGCGCGGGCACCTCGGAGTGCACGACCGCGTTGATCGTGCGCAGCACGTTCGTGCCGTCGTAGGGCGGCTGGCCGGACATCGCGGCCCACAGCGTCGCGCCGAGCCCCCACAGGTCGGCCGCGGTCGTCAGCGCCGCGCCGGAGGCGACCTCGGGCGCGATGAACGACGGGGTGCCGAGCATGATGCCGCGGCTGGTCATGGTGGCGTCGGCGACGTTGCGCGCGATGCCGAAGTCGGTGAGCTTGATCCGCCCGTCGTCCGCGATGAGCACGTTGCCCGGTTTCACGTCCCGGTGCGTGATGCCCGCCTTGTGCGCCGAGTCGAGCGCCGCGGCCACGGCGTCCGCGACGGCCGCGCCCTGCTCCAGCGTGAGCGGGCCGCGCAGCCGGATCAGGTCGGCGAGGCTGGAGGACGGCACCAGTTCCATCACCACGTAGGGGTCGCCGTCGAGCTGCACGACGTCGTAGAGCGTCACGAGGTTGGGGTGCGACAGGCGCGCGACGGACCGCGCCTCGCGCATGGTGCGCTCGCGCAGCACCTCGGCCTCGCCGTCGGTCATGCCCGGCGGGCGCAGGACCTCCTTGACCGCGACGTCCCGGCGCAGCACCTCGTCGTGGGCGGCCCAGACGATGCCCATCGATCCCCTGCCGAGCACGTGGCGCAATCGGTAGCGTTCCCCGATCAGGCGTTCGGGTTGCTCGGTAACCACGCGGTCATTCTCCACACGTTAGGGGGCCGTTAGGGGCATCGGGCACCATCGAGCCGTGAAATGCTCACTGCATCGTTCACGGCGGTGAACCTCACATAGCCGCCCCACTACTTGTCGGTAACACTTCGGAGCATGATGGAACCGTCCGGCGATTTGGCACTGGCAGCCGAGTTCCCGACGCCCGACCGGGAACGCTGGCGAGAGCTCGTGGACGGGGTCCTGAAGAAATCGGGAGCCCCGTTCGAGTCCCTCGTTTCGACAACCTACGACGGCATCCCCATCTCCCCGTTGTACACGGCCGAGGACGTCGCTCCTCCGAGTGGTTTTCCCGGCGTGGCGCCGTTCGTGCGCGGCGGGAGGCCGAACGGCTCGGTGGACGGCGGGTGGCTCGTCCGGCAGCTCCACGCGCACCCCGACCCGGCGGTCGCGAAGAACGCCGTGATGGCCGACCTGGTCAACGGCGTCAGCTCGCTGTGGCTCAAGGTCGGCTCGACCGGGATGCCCGTGGCGGCGCTCGACGACGTGCTCGCGGACGTCTACCTGGACCTCGCGCCCGTCGTCCTCGACGGCGGAGCGGAGTTCGCCGAGGCCGGTCGCGCGCTGCTCAAGGTGTTCGACGAGCGCCCGCTGCTGCCCAGCGAGGTGCGCGGCAACCTGGGCGCGGACCCGATCGGCGTGCTGGCCCGCACGGGCGCGCCCGCCGACCTGCCCGCGCTGCTCGACCTCGTCGGCCGCTCCCGGACGCTGTTCCCCGAGCTGCGCACGGTCGTCGTCGACGGCCTGCCGTTCCACGAGGCGGGCGGCTCGGACGCCCAGGAGCTGGGCGCCTCGCTGGCGGCGGGCGTCGCCTACCTGCGCGCCCTCACCGACGCCGGCCTGACGGTCGCGGAGGCCGCCGCGCAGCTCGAGTTCCGCTACGCGGCCAGCTCCGACCAGTTCCTCACGATCGCGAAGTTCCGCGCCGCGCGCCGCCTGTGGGCGCGCGTCACCGAGGTCGCGGGCGCGACGACGCCGCAGCTCCAGCACGCGGTGACGTCCACGGCGATGATGACCCGCCGCGACCCGTGGGTGAACATGCTGCGCACCACCATCGCCTGCTTCGGCGCGGGCCTCGGCGGGGCGGACGCGGTCACCGTGCTGCCGTTCGACGCCGCCATCGGCCTGCCGGACGACTTCGCCCGGCGCATCGCCCGCAACACCCAGTCCGTGCTGCTGGAGGAGTCGCGCCTCGCTGGCGTGATCGACCCGGCGGGCGGCTCCTGGTACGTGGAGCGGCTGACCGACGACCTCGCGCGCGCCGCGTGGACGTGGTTCCAGGAGGTCGAGCGAGCCGGGGGGATCGTGGCGGGCCTGGAGTCCGGCCTCGTCGCCGACCGGCTCGCCGAGACCTGGGCCGCGCGGTCGGCGAACCTGGCCGACCGCACCGACGCGATCACCGGCGTCAGCGAGTTCCCGAACCTCGCCGAGAAGCCGGTGGAGCGCGCAGCCGCCCCCGCCGCGCCGACCGGCGGCCTGCCCGCCGTCCGCTACGCGCAGGCGTACGAGTCGCTGCGCGACCGCTCGGACGCCCACCTGGCGGTCCACGGCTCCCGTCCGACCGTCTTCCTCGCCACGCTCGGCCCCGTCGCGGCGCACACCGCGCGGGCGTCGTTCGCGGCGAACCTGCTCCAGGCGGGCGGCATCGACACGCCCAACGCCGGTCCGACCAGGACGGTGGAGGACGTCGTCGCCAAGTTCCGCGAGTCCGGCGCCCGGATCGCCTGCCTGTGCGGCAGCGAGACCAGCTACGGCGACCTCGCCGTGCCGGTCGCCGAGGCCCTGCGGGCCGCGGGCGCGGAGCGGGTCCTGTTGGCGGGCAAGAGGTCCGAGGCCGAGATCGACGAGTTCGTGTTCCTGGGGTGCCCGGCGCTCGACGTGCTGGACCGCACCTTCGCGGCACTGGAGGTGGCGTGATGATCCCGAACTTCGCCGACGTCCCGCTCGGCGACCCGGCCGAGTCCACAGTGGACGACTGGCAGCGGGCGCTGCACGAGACCACCGGCAAGGGCGCGGACGCGTTGATGTGGGAGACGCCGGAGGGCATCGGCGTCAAACCGGTCTACACCGCCGCCGACACCGAGGGCCTGGACTTCCTGGCCACCTACCCCGGCATCGCGCCGTACCTGCGCGGCCCGTACCCGACGATGTACGTCAACCAGCCGTGGACGATCCGCCAGTACGCGGGCTTCTCCACCGCCGAGGAGTCGAACGCCTTCTACCGCCGCAACCTCGCGGCCGGCCAGAAGGGCCTGTCGGTCGCGTTCGACCTGGCGACCCACCGCGGCTACGACTCCGACCACCCGCGCGTGGCCGGTGACGTCGGCATGGCGGGCGTGGCCATCGACTCGATCTACGACATGCGGCAGCTCTTCGACGGCATCCCGCTGGACAAGATGAGCGTGTCGATGACCATGAACGGCGCGGTGCTGCCGGTGCTGGCGCTCTACGTCGTCGCGGCCGAGGAGCAGGGTGTCGCCCCCGAGCAGCTCGCGGGCACCATCCAGAACGACATCCTCAAGGAGTTCATGGTCCGCAACACCTACATCTACCCGCCCGCGAAGTCGATGCGGATCATCTCCGACATCTTCTCCTACACCTCGCGGCGGATGCCGAAGTACAACTCGATCTCCATCTCCGGCTACCACATGCAGGAGGCCGGGGCGACCGCCGACCTGGAGCTGGCGTACACGCTCGCGGACGGCGTCGAGTACCTGCGCGCGGGCCGGGAAGCGGGCCTCGACATCGATGCGTTCGCCCCGCGGCTGTCGTTCTTCTGGGCCGTGGGCATGAACTTCTTCATGGAGGTGGCCAAGATGCGCGCGGCCCGCCTCCTGTGGGCCAAGCTGGTCAAGGGCTTCGACCCGAAGTCCCCGAAGTCGCTGTCGCTGCGCACCCACTGCCAGACCTCCGGCTGGTCACTGACCGCTCAGGACGTCTTCAACAACGTCACCCGCACCTGCGTGGAGGCGATGGCGGCGACCCAGGGCCACACGCAGTCGTTGCACACCAACGCCCTCGACGAGGCGCTGGCGCTGCCGACCGACTTCTCCGCCCGCATCGCCCGCAACACCCAGCTGTTCCTCCAGCAGGAGTCCGGCACCACGAGGGTCATCGACCCGTGGGGCGGCAGCGCGTTCGTCGAGCGCCTGACCAACGACCTCGCCCACCGCGCCTGGGGCCACATCACCGAGGTGGAGGCGGCGGGCGGCATGGCCAAGGCCATCGAGGCGGGCATCCCCAAGCTCCGCATCGAGGAGGCCGCGGCCCGAACCCAGGCCCGCATCGACTCGGGCAGGCAGCCGGTCATCGGCGTCAACAAGTACCAGGTCGAGTTCGACGAGAAGATCGACGTCCTCAAGGTCGACAACGCGGGCGTCCGCGCCCAGCAGTTGGAGAAGCTCCGCAGGCTCCGCGAGGAACGCGACTCGGGCGCCGTCGAATCGGCGCTGGACGCGTTGACGAGGGCCGCCGACGGCACCGAGAACCTCTTCGCCCTCGCCATCGAGGCGGCACGGGCGAAGGCCACGGTGGGGGAGATCTCCGAGGCGCTGGGCAAGGTCTGGGGCAGGCACTCGGCCCAGATCCGCACCATCTCCGGCGTCTACCGGGAGGAGTCCGGTTCGGTGTCCAACGTGGACGCGACCCGCGCCGTCGTCGAGCGGTTCGCCGAGGCGGAAGGCCGTCGCCCCCGCATCCTGGTGGCCAAGATGGGCCAGGACGGCCACGACCGCGGCCAGAAGGTGATCGCCACGGCGTTCGCCGACCTCGGCTTCGACGTGGACGTCGGCCCGCTCTTCCAGACCCCCGGCGAGGTGGCCAGGCAGGCCGTCGAGGCCGACGTGCACGTGGTCGGCGTGTCCTCGCTGGCGGCGGGCCACCTCACCCTGGTGCCCGCGCTGCGCGACGAGCTGGCGGGGCTGGGCCGCGACGACATCATGATCGTCGTCGGCGGCGTGATCCCGCCGCAGGACTTCGACGCCCTCCGCGAGGCGGGGGCGGCGGCGATCTTCCCGCCCGGCACCGTCATCGCGGACGCGGCGGGCGACCTGCTGGGCAAGCTGTCCGCCCAGCTCGGCCATGCCTAGGGCCGTGGACGTCGGCGAGTACGCGAAGGGCGTGCTCGCCGGGGACCGGGGCACCCTCGCCCGCGCGATCACCCTGGTCGAGTCGACCAGGGCGGACCACCGCGCCCAGGCGCAGGAACTGCTCGTCGAACTGCTGCCGCACGCGGGCGGGGCGCACCGGGTGGGCATCACCGGCGTCCCCGGAGTCGGCAAGTCGACGTTCATCGACGCGCTGGGCACCAAGCTGACCGCGGCGGGCCACCGGGTGGCCGTGCTGGCGGTCGACCCGTCGTCCACCAGGACCGGCGGCAGCATCCTCGGCGACAAGACGCGCATGGCCAGGCTCGCGGTGGACCCCGCCGCCTACATCCGCCCGTCGCCGACCTCCGGCACGCTGGGCGGTGTCGCCCAGGCGACCAGGGAGACCATCGTCCTGGTCGAGGCGGCGGGCTACGACGTCGTGCTCGTCGAGACCGTCGGCGTGGGACAGTCCGAAGTGGCCGTCGCGAACATGACCGACTGCTCGCTGTTCCTCACCCTCGCCCGCACCGGCGACCAGCTCCAGGGCATCAAGAAGGGCGTGCTGGAGCTGGCCGACGTGATCGCGGTCAACAAGGCCGACGGCGACCACGAGCAGGAGGCCAGGAAGGCGGCTCGGGAACTGGCGGGCGCACTGCGCCTGCTCAGGCCCGCGGGCGCGCTGTGGCACCCACCGGTGCTCACGTGCAGCGCCCTGACCGGAACCGGTCTCGACGACGTGTGGGACCAGATCGAGAAGCACCGGGCCACCCTCACCGAAGCGGGTGAACTCGCCGAACGGCGCAAGCGCCAGCAGGTCGACTGGACGTGGGCCATGGTCCGCGACCACCTGCTGACCAGCCTGCGCTCCCATCCGGAAGTGCGCGACCTGACGCCCGAACTGGAGCGCCAGGTCCGCGAGGGAGAGTTGACCGCCACTCTGGCCGCCGAGCGCATCCTCGAAGCGTTCACCACCCGCTGACCAGCGGTCGAACGGCCAAATGCCCGACGTCGCAACCCGGACACCCCGGCACCGACTCCCCGAGTGGCCCGACCGCGAAGTCGACGGGGTCCCCCCGAGCGGGGGACTCGAGCGCTCCACGAGGACCCGCGAACACCCCCAAGGCGCGTCTCCCTCCGGCCTCGAGTCCCCCGCTCAGACCCCATAGCGAACGCCTATGTACCCGGCGGGGCGATCCCCCCTCTTCACCCTTGAGAGGAGGAAACACTCAACGTGATGACGTACACGTTCGGACGACCACCGACGGTGGTAACCCAGACGAACGGTGACTAACCTGGTGACCATGTGGCGATCAGTGTCCGGTGCGTGCGTGGCTCTCCTCATCGCGCTGGCCGGTGCCTTCACGCTGACAGGCGCCGCGACAGCGGCCACGCCCACAGCGGCGCACTCGATCGCCCAGACCACCGACGCGGGCACCCCGACGAACAGCGGTCCGGAGATCACCACCCCGCAGCAGCCGGACACGTCGCTCAAGACCGAGACGAAGAACAAGCTCTGGATCGGCGGCATCGCCGTCCTGCTGTTCGCCTTCGTCTACTGGCGGAACAAGCGCCGCTACTCGAAGTGGCGGAAGGCCCGCAAGGCGGGTTGACCCCCGAATCGTTCCATCTGCTGGGACGAGGCATCCGGTATACGGTCGTCCGGTCAGGATCGCGAGCGACGCGACGCGGTGATCGGTCAGGCCGAACCCCCGGCCGCCGTTTGGCGCATCGTCGTGACCGGCTGTCGGTTGATCACCGGAAGGGGACTTCGTCCCGCCGGACCGTGATGCAGGATGGAAGCAAATGGGTACCGACTTCAAGATCAGCACACGCTCATCCGTGGAGCGGTACTCGACGGTGCTGGTCGACCTCTCGCGCAGCATCCACGCCGAGCCCGAGGTGGCGTTCCAGGAGCACCGGAGCGCCGAGAAGGTCGCGTCCTTGCTGGCAGGAGAGGGTTTCGAGGTCGAACGCGGCGTCGCGGACCTCGACACGGCGTTCACCGCCACCTACGGCGACGGGGACCTCGTGCTCGGCCTGTGCGTCGAGTACGACGCCCTGCCCGGCATCGGCCACGCCTGCGGCCACAACGTGATCGCGGCCGCGAGCACGGGCGCCGCGCTGGCGCTGCGCGACCTGGCCGACGACCTGGGCATCACGGTGAAGGTGATCGGCACGCCCGCCGAGGAGGTGGGCGGCGGCAAGGTGCTCATGCTGGAGCGCGGCGTGTTCGACGACGTCGCACTGTCCATGATGGTCCACCCGGCGCCGTACGAGTCCATCGCCGCCCGGTCCCTCGCGATCACGGACGTGAAGGTCCACTACTACGGCAAGCCGTCGCACGCCGCCGCTGCCCCGCACCTCGGGGTCAACGCGGCGGACGCGATCACGATCGCCCAGGTGGCGATCGGTCTGGCCCGCCAGCACCTCGAGCCCGGCCAGATGGTCAGCGGCATCGTCCTGGACGGCGGCACGGTCCCGAACATCGTGCCCGCCAAGACGACCGCCATGTTCGACCTGCGCGCCGAGAACCTCGAATCACTGCAGCGCCTCGAGAACCGCATCGGGGACTGCTTCCACGCCGGGGCCCTGGCCACCGGCTGCACCCATGAGGTCGTCAAGGTCTCGCCGATCTACGCCGAACTCACCCCCGACCAGTGGCTGGCGGACGCCTACCGGCAGGCCGCCGTCGCGTTGGGGAGGCACCCGCTGAGTCCCGAACGGGAACTCCGGGAGAAGATCGGCAGCACCGACATGGGCAACGTCACCCGCGTGCTGCCCGCCATTCACCCCACCATCGCCATCGACTGCGGAGACGCGGTCAACCACCAGGTCGAATTCGCGTCCGCCTGTGCCTCGGCCTCGGCCGACCGGGCGGTCCTCGACGGTGCTCTGGCCTTGGCCTGGACGACCATCACCGCGGCCACGGACCCGGACCAGCGCGCGAGGCTCCTCGCCGCCGCTGCCGAACGTGCCGCTGCTCTCGGAGGTACGGCATGACCGTCGTCGATTCGCGGACCGACCTGTCACGGGAGGAGTCCGACGTGCTGTTGAGCAGGCAGGGGGTGAGCATTGCCCCCGTGGATGATCCCGGGGAAGGACGCGGTCCCTCGTGGCTGGACGACTGGCTGACCGCCAACGCGGCCGAGGTCGTCGCCTGGCGCAGGCACCTCCACGCGAACCCCGAGCTGTCGCGCAAGGAGTTCGCGACCACCGAGCTCGTCGCGGGCCTGCTGCGCTCGGTGGGCCTCAAGCCGCGGATCCTGCCCGGCGGCACCGGCCTGGTGTGCGACATCGGCAGCGGCCCCCGCTGCGTGGCGCTGCGGGCGGACATGGACGCGTTGCCGTTGCGGGAGAACACCGGCCTGCCGTTCTCCTCCACTGTGGACGGCGCGTCGCACGCGTGTGGACACGACGCGCACACGACGGTGCTGCTCGGCACGGCCCTCGCGCTGGCGTCGGCGACCGAGCTGCCCGGCCGCGTCCGGCTGATCTTCCAACCCGCCGAGGAGGTCATGCCCGGCGGCGCGCTGGACGTGCTCGCGGCGGGCGGGCTGGACGGCGTCGAGCGGATCTTCGGCCTGCACTGCGACCCGCGCCTGGAGGTCGGCCGGATCGGCACCCGCGTGGGCGCCATCACGTCGGCCAGCGACCTGCTGGAGCTGCGGCTCACCTCGCCCGGCGGCCACACCTCGCGCCCGCACCTGACGGCGGACCTGGTCAACGCGCTGGGCACGGTCATCACCGGCCTCCCGTCGCTGCTGTCCCGCCGGGTCGACCCGCGCTCGGGCACGGTGCTCGTCTGGGGCGCGGTGCACGCGGGCGAGGCGGCCAACGCCGTGCCGCAGGACGGCGTCCTGCGCGGCACCCTGCGGACCGGCGACCGGGAGATCTGGGCCGAGCTGGAACCGCTGGTCAAGGAGCTGGTCGGCGCGCTGCTCGCGCCCACCGGCGTCGGCTTCGACCTGCACCACCGCCGCGGCGTGCCGCCGGTCGTCAACGACCGCGACTCGACGATGATCATGCGCGCGGGCATCGAGGCCGCGCTCGGCGAGGACGCCCTCGCGGGCACCGAGCAGTCCTCCGGTGGCGAGGACTTCGGCTGGTACCTGGAGCACGCGCCCGGCTCGTTCGCCCGCCTCGGCGTGTGGGACGGCGTCGGCAAGCAGCGCGACCTGCACCAGCCCACGTTCGACCTGGACGAGCGGGCGCTGCTCGTGGGCGTCCGGGTGATGGTCCACACCGCGCTCGCGGCACTGGCGTAGCGGAGGCCGGGTCGAGGCGGTCTCCGCTCAGGAGGCCGTCTTGACCCGCACCGGCCGTCCGGCCGGGCCGTTGACCCGCACCTCGCCGGGCGTCACCTCCAGCACCGCGCCCGCGTCCTCCTCGCACGCCGAGTCGGAGATCAGCACGAAGTTCGGCTCGCTCGTCTCCCGCAGCACCTCGGCCACGACGGCGTCGTCCAGCTCGTGCGCGGTGATCAGCTTCCAGGTGGCCCCGCTGTCGCGGACGCCCTCGGTCAGCCACTCCCGCTGCTCCCGGTCGGACCGCCGGTCGAGCACCATCACGTCGACCAGCCTGCCGAACGTGAGCCCGCGGAACCGCCGCCCGTCCCGCACCGGCTGCCAGTCGAGGTTCCCACCGCCGGTCACGACGAGCGGGTGCGACGCGTGCAGCTTCCGCACCGCGGGGTCGGCGCGGTGCCGGGCCAGCATCCGCCGGTCGGTGGGCAGCGCGCCGATCTGGAGCACCGCGTCCAGGCTCGCGCGCTGGGCGAGGTGGGCGTGGGCCTGGCCGCGCAGCACCCCGAACCGCAGCAGGTCGCACTCGTCGCGCGGGGCCGTGGCCGTGCGGCCGACCTCCGAGACGACGCCGCCCACCCGGAACCGGTAGTGGTACTCGGTCCTCGGCAGCAGCCCGGTGACGGGCACCTTCACCGTGTGGTCGCGGTCCGCGCTGGTCAGCACCATGCCCGCCGTCACGGGCCGCTCGAACGACAGGCTCGTCGACACCTCCCACGTGACGCTCACCATGGGCAGGCCGGTCGTCACCCGCGTCCACAGCAGCACGCCGTCCGGCCACGGGTCGCCGGAAGCGACACCGTGGTCGAACGACACCTGCCAGTCGTGCGGGGAGCTCATGCGCGGATCCTGCCCCAGCGGAGGGCCCTGGCCGGAGTCCGGACGGGCACGTGACAGCTTTGCGTCAAGCGTGGTTCGGCTGGTAACGAATCAGGACACCGGTTCGATGAGCTGCGGCCGGGCCTCCGGAGCGGCCGAGCGGACGCCGTCCGCCGACTCGTCGTTCGGCTTCGTCTGCGACTCGCGCTCGGCCTCGACCCGCGAGTTGTAGACCTCGACCTCGTGCTTGATCCGCTCCTCGTCCCAGCCGAGCACGCCCGCGACCAGCCGGGCCACCGGCTCGGCGCTCTCCACACCGCGGTGCGGGTACTCGATCGAGATCCGGGTCCGCCGGGTGAGCACGTCCTCCAGGTGCAGCGCGCCCTCGTGGCTGACCGCGTAGTACGCCTCGACCTGGAGGTAGTCCGGCGAGCCGGGGATCGGCTTGAGCAGGTCCGGGTTGTCGCGCGACAGACCCAGCACCTCGTGCACCAGCGAGCCGTACCGGTCGAGCAGGTGCCGCACGCGGTACGGGTGCAGCCCGTAGCGGGTGGCGAGCTGGTCCGCCTGGTTGACCAGCGCGTGGTAGCCGTCCGCGCCGACCAGCGGCACCTTGTCCGTGATGGACGGCTGGATGCGGCCCGGCACGTCCACCGACGCCGCGTCGACCGCGTCCGCGCCCATCACCCGGTACGTCGTGTACTTGCCGCCCGCGATGGCCACCAGGCCGGGGGAGACGCGCGCCACGGCGTGCTCGCGCGAGAGCTTCGACGTGGACTCGTTCTCGCCCGCGAGCAGCGGCCGGAGCCCGGCGTAGACGCCCTCGATGTCGTCGTGCGTCAACGGGGTCGCGAGGACCGAGTTCACGTGCTCGAGGATGTAGTCGATGTCCGCGCGGGTCGCGGCGGGGTGCGCGAGGTCGAGGTTCCAGTCCGTGTCGGTCGTGCCGACGATCCAGTGGTTGCGCCACGGGATGACGAACAGCACGGACTTCTCGGTGCGCAGGATCATGCCGGACTCCGACACGATCCGGTCGCGCGCGACCACGATGTGCACGCCCTTGCTGGCCCGCACGCGGAACCGGCCGCGGCTGCCCGCGAGGCGTTGCAGCTCGTCGGTCCACACGCCCGTGGCGTTGATCACGGCGTGCGCCCGGACGTCGGTCTCCCGGCCGTCCTCGACGTCCTTCACCCGCACGCCCGACACCCGGTCGGCCTCGCGGAGGAACTGGACGACCTGCGTGGACGTCCGCACGACGGCGCCGTAGTGCGCAGCGGTGCGGCCGACCATCATCGTGTGGCGGGCGTCGTCGGCCTGCGCGTCGAAGTAGCGGATGCCGCCGATCAGCGCGTCCCGCTTCAACGCGGGCACCATGCGCAGCGCGCCCGCCTTGGTCAGGTGCTTCTGGCCGGGGACGGACCGCCTGCCGCCCATGGAGTCGTAGAGGAACAGGCCCGCCGCGGTGTACGGCCGCTCCCACACGCGCTTCGTCAGCGGGTAGAGGAACGCGACCGGCTTGACCAGGTGCGGGGCGATCCGGTTGAGCATCAGCTCGCGTTCCCGCAGCGCCTCGCGGACCAGCCCGAACTCCAGCTGCTCGAGGTAGCGCAGGCCGCCGTGGAACAGCTTGCTGGACCGGCTCGACGTGCCGGAGGCGAGGTCGCGGGCCTCCACGAGCGCCACCCGCAGGCCGCGCGTCGCGGCGTCCAGCGCGGCTCCGACGCCGACCACCCCACCGCCGACGATGACGACGTCGAAGGTCTCGGTCTCCAGGCGTCGCCAGGACTCCTCGCGTTCCAGAGGCCCCATGCGACCGGTGACGGCCGCCTCGACCTCGGTCTCGGTTTGCTCGTGCACCGCTGCTTCTCGGGGCTTGCGCGTGGCCACGACGGACGCCTCCCTGCGCTGACCTGCTGCTGACTCCGAGCACGTTACCCGTAGGTAAGAGACTTCGGGGATCGTGGCGTCCCCATTGGCGCGCTCTAACGGTTCGTGGTGTGCTGACCAGGAGCGAACGACCCTAAAACGGCCTGAACCGACCGTCGACCCGTAGACAACCGATCAGTTCGGCGGTTAGCGTCAGGTCCCATCACGGGGTGGGCAGCGCGGCCGAACCCGAGTTCGAACGCGCCCTCCTTCCCTGTCCGCCACACGGCGAGGAGGATGGCGAATGAGTGCAGGTTCGATCTTCGTCTGGGAAACCCTCGGCACCGCGATACTCATCCTGTTGGGCACGGCCGTGGTCGCGAACCACGTCCTCCGCAACACCAACGGCAACGGCGCGGGCACCCTGTTCATCAACGTCGGCTGGGCGTTCGCGGTCTTCACCGGCGCGAGCGTCGCCGCGGGCAGCGGCGCGCACCTCAACCCCGCGGTCACCCTGGGCCTGGCCATCAGCGGCAAGACCCCGTGGGCCGACGTCCCCGTCTACTTCGCCGGGCAGTTCCTCGGCGCGATCATCGGCGCGATGCTCACCTGGGCGACCTACAAGCTCCAGTTCGACGCGCACGACGAACCCGGTGGCACGCTGGGCATCTTCTCCACCGCGCCGACCATCCGGAACACCCCGTGGAACCTCGTGACGGAGATCATCGGCACGTTCGTGCTGGTCTCGTGGATCCTGCTCAGCCCCGGCGTGAAGATGGCCGAGGGCGGCCTGCCGAACTTCGGCAACTCCGCGCTCGGCTACGCCGGTGTCGCGTTCGTCGTCCTGGTGATCGGCACCTCGCTCGGCGGCCCGACGGGCTACGCCATCAACCCCGCCCGCGACCTCGGACCCCGCATCGCCTACGCGTTCCTGATGCCCATCAAGGGCAAGGCCAACCCGGACTGGGGCTACTCCTGGATCCCGGTCGTCGGCCCGCTCGTCGGCGGTGCGCTGGCAGCCCTGCTCTACCTGGTACTCCCGGTCTGAAGATGAGAGGACACCTCGCATGACCCAGTACGTGGCCGCGATCGACCAGGGCACCACCTCGACCAGGTGCATGATCTTCGACCACTCCGGTCGGGTCGTCTCGGTCGACCAGAAGGAGCACGAGCAGATCTTCCCGAAGGCGGGCTGGGTCGAGCACGACCCGGAGGAGGTCTGGTCGAACACCCGCCAGGTCGCCGCGGGCGCGCTCGCCAAGGCCGACCTGACCACCAGCGACGTCGTCGCGGTCGGCATCACCAACCAGCGCGAGACCGCGGTCGTCTGGGACAAGACCACCGGCAAGCCCGTCTACAACGCGATCGTCTGGCAGGACACCCGCACGGACCGGATCTGCCAGGAGCTGGAGGCGTTGGGCGGCGGGCAGGAGCGGTACCGCGAGAAGACCGGCCTGCCGCTGGCGACCTACTTCTCCGGGCCGAAGGTCCGCTGGATCCTCGACAACGTCGACGGCGCGCGCGCCAAGGCCGAAGCCGGCGACCTGCTGTTCGGCAACATGGACACGTGGGTGCTGTGGAACATGACGGGCGGCGTCGACGGCGGCGTCCACGTCACCGACCCCACGAACGCCTCCCGCACGTTGCTGATGGACCTCGACACCCTGACCTGGGACGAGGACATCGCGGCGGAGATGAAGATCCCGCTGTCGATGCTGCCGGAGATCAGGTCGTCGTCCGAGGTCTACGGCCAGGTCCGCGAACGCGGCGCACTCGCCGGGCTGCCCATCGCGGGCATCCTCGGCGACCAGCAGGCGGCCACGTTCGGCCAGGCCTGCCTGTCGCCCGGTGAGGCCAAGAACACCTACGGCACCGGCAACTTCGTGCTGCTGAACACCGGCACGGAGAAGGTCCTCAGCAACAACGGCCTGCTCACGACCGTCTGCTACAAGATCGGCACGAACGACACGATCTACGCGCTGGAAGGCTCCATCGCCGTCACCGGATCGCTGGTCCAGTGGTTGCGCGACAACCTCGGCATGATCGGCACGGCAGCCGAGATCGAGGAGCACGCCCGGTCCGTGGAGGACAACGGCGGCGCGTACTTCGTACCCGCGTTCTCCGGCCTGTTCGCGCCGTACTGGCGGTCCGACGCGCGCGGCGCGATCGTCGGCCTCACCCGGTACGTCAACAAGGGCCACCTGGCCCGCGCGGTCCTGGAGGCCACGGCCTTCCAGTCCCGCGAGGTCATCGACGCCATGAACGCCGACTCCGGCGTGGCGCTGACGTCGTTGAAGGTGGACGGCGGCATGGTCGTCAACGAGCTGCTCATGCAGTTCCAGGCGGACATCCTCGGCGTCCCGGTGATCCGGCCGGTCGTCGCCGAGACGACGGCGCTGGGCGCGGCCTACGCGGCCGGGCTCGCGGTCGGGTTCTGGGAGAGCGAGGACGACATCCGCGCGAACTGGGCGCAGGACAAGCAGTGGGACCCGTCCATGGACGAGGACCAGCGCGCCCGCGAGTACAAGAACTGGAAGAAGGCCGTGACCCGGACGCTCGACTGGGTCGACAAGGAGGACTGATCACGGGAAAAGGGCCCGTCCTCCGTGAGGACGGGCCCTTTTCGCTGTCGTCTAGTCGAGGTCGTCGTGCCGCATGAGCTGGCGGCCGGACTCCGTGATCGAGCCGGACAGCGACGGGTAGACGGAGAACGTGGTGGCCAGGTCTTCCACGGTCAGCTGGTTCTGCACGGAGAGCGCGATCGGCAGGATCAGCTCGCTGGCTCCGGGGCCGACCACGACGCCACCGATGACCACGCCGGTCGCGGGACGGCAGAACAGCTTCACGAAACCGCGCCGCAGGCCCTCCATCTTGGCGCGGGGGTTCGTGGCGAGCGGCAGCATGATCGTGCGCGCCGGGACCTTGCCGGAGTCGATCGCGTGCTGGCTGATGCCGACGTTCGCGATCTCCGGGTTGGTGAACACGTTCGCGGCGACCGTCTTGAGCTTGATCGGGCTGACGCCCTCGCCCAGCGCGTGCCACATCGCGATCCGGCCCTGCATGGCCGCGACCGACGCCAGCAGCATCAGGCCGGTGCAGTCGCCCGCCGCGTAGACGCCGGACACGTTCGTCCGCGACACCCGGTCGACCGGGATGTACCCGCCGCGCCCCAGCTCGATGCCGATCTTGTCCAGGCCGATGTCCGTGGTGTTCGGGACCGAGCCGACCGCCATCAGGGCGTGGCTGGCCTCGATCACGCGACCGTCCTCCAGGTGGATCTGCACGCCGTCGCCGACGTTCTCCACCTTCTCGGCGCGCGCGTGCTTCACCACGGCAGTGCCGCGCTCGGCGAACACGTCCTCCAGCACGGCGGCGGCGTCCGCGTCCTCGTGCGGCAGCACGCGGTCGCGACTGGACACCATCGTGACCTTGACACCCAGCTCGGTGTAGGCGGAGGCGAACTCGACGCCGGTCACACCGGACCCGATGACCGCCAGGTGCTCGGGCAGCTCGGGCAGGTCGTAGATCTGCCGCCAGTTGAGGACGCGCTTCCCGTCCGGCTCGGCGCCGGGCAACACGCGCGGGGTCGCACCTGTGGCGATCAACACCACGTCGGCCGACAACGTCTCGGATTCGCCGCCCGAGTCGACCACCACGCGGTGCTGCGCCAGACCACGGGTGTCGTCGCAGAACTTCGCGGTCCCGTTGACGATCCGCACACCTTCGCGCTGCAACCGCGCCCGGATGTCAGCGGACTGCGCCAGCGCAAGCCCCTTCACCCGACCGTGTACAACCGGGAGGTCGACGGCCGCGGCGTTGTCGTCGGTGTGAATGCCCAGCTCACCGGCGTTGCGGAATGCGCTGCGACCACCGGCGGACGCGATGAACGTCTTGGAGGGAACGCAGTCGTAGAGCACGCAGGCGCCACCGACGCCGTCGCTCTCCACAACCGTGACTTCGGCCCCGTGCTGAGCTGCGACAAGAGCGGCTTCATAGCCTGCGGGGCCGCCGCCCATGATGACGATGCGGGTCACGCCAGATCCTCCTCAGACAGCGGCAACGGCCGCGCACAACCGTACGCGGTCGGGTCGATGTCCGTGTCGTCCGGTCTTGTGTTCCTCAAGGTGATCGCCGTGTCGCTAGGCTGTCGGTCGTGCCGCTCTATGCCGCGTACGGGTCGAACATGGATCCGAACCAGATGATGGAGCGAGCCCCCTACTCCCCGATGGCGGGGACTGGCTGGCTCGCTGGATGGCGTCTGTCGTTCGGTGGCGAGGACCTCGGCTGGGAGGGCGCACTCGCCACCATCGTCGAGGACCCCGACTCCCAAACCTTCGCTGTCCTGTACGACGTGTCGCCACGCGACGAGTCGAGGCTGGACAGGTGGGAAGGAGCACTGGGCCTGTACAAGAAGATCCGGTTGCGGGTGCAGACCCTGGAGGGGTCCGTGGTGGCCTGGCTGTACGTCCTGGACGCGTATGAAGGCGGATTGCCTTCAGCGCGTTACCTGGGCGTCGTGGCAGACGCCGCCGAAGCCGCAGGAGCCCCGGACGACTACGTGGCAGACCTGCGAACCAAGCCGTGCAGAGGCATCGGCTCCTGAGCCAGAGCCGGTAAACAACGGCTGGGGCTCGGCCCGAGCTGCGGGAACCGGTTTGACCAGGCGGCCGTAGTGACCCCTTGCTTGCTGGACTTTTCAGGGCGACCCACGGCTTGGTTGAGCGCGCCTGCTGTGTGACTGCCTGGCGGCGCGCGCCTGCTGTTGAGAGGCCGGCTTTACTTGGGGGATTTGAGCCTTAAAATTAATCGGTAATACCGCTTAAACAACAGCCGATATTTCCCCAAAAAAGCAA
>NZ_JBHYHC010000154.1:0-20849 GCF_042738955.1 Umezawaea sp. NPDC059074 | reverse complement strand
CTGGAAAGACGCCTTGACAAAGCGAAAGAGGGTGGGGGCGCAAAAACAATCGGGGGCTGCCAGGGTTGGGGGTTAGAAGAACCTGCCGGCACGGTGCGGTTGGGGCGCGGTGCGAGTGCCGGCCGGGGGCCGGAAGATGGAGAGAGCAGTTCCGATCGGTGCGAGTGGGGTCGGGCCGAGGGTGGTCACGGGGTGAGTTGGGGCCGGGGGCCGGATGGTGGGCACTTAGTCGCGGGTCGGGTTGGGTCGGCTCAGCCCGATGACCTACCAGCACACCCTCAGGCCCTTGAGGTCGGGGGCTGCTTTGGGAGGGTGTGGGTTAGGGGCGGGGGCGCCAGGGGATGGGGACTTTGAGGCCTGGTGTTGGGGGTGGGGTTGCGCCTTCTGTTTTGATGATTTTGCGGGCTTGGGCCAGGAAGTCTTTGCGGGCTGCTTCCGTGCCCTTCGGGGAGGCCAGTAGTGCTTGCGTGAAGGTGGTGGCGTCCCAGGTGATGTGTAGGCCGTGGGCTGCCAGGTAGAGGCCTACTGTGCGTGCCCGGTAGCGGGTTGTGGTGTCCAGCCAGGTGTAGGCCGCTAGGCGCCAGAGCCAGTGGGCGATTTCTGTGGGGTTGGTTGTGGGGTCTGTTGTTCGTACGTCTATGAGGTGGGTGCCGATCAAGAGGTCGGCTGTGGCCCAGTGGGGGACCAGTGTCGGTGTGGACGCGCCCCAGACGCCTACTGGTAGACCTGTTCCCGCTTGGCCTGTGTCCGCGCGTTTGAGGGTTGCCGGGCCTGTTGGTTCCGCGTAGTCGTGGCCCCACGCTCGCCAGGTTTCGAGGGGGCGGTCTGTGTCGTGGGTGCGTAGGCGTTCCGCCAACGCTGTGAGGGCGAGGACCGTGGGTTCGTCCGGGAGGTCCCAGAGGTCGTCGACCGTGTAGTTCTGGCTTGCTTGCAGGGTGGTGAGGGCGTCGTTGGTGTTCGGGGTTGCCCATGAGGCCAGCAGGGTGCACATGCGGGCGAAGCCGGCTTCCACGTTGGGGGTGCCCAAGGTGCCGGGTGGGGCGTGGCCGTCCAAGTAGCGGACCAGGCGTCCGAAGAACTCTGTCAGTACTGGTTCGTGGCGGGTTATGAGGGAGGTTGTGGGTGGGGTTTTGAGGTCCAGCCAGCCTGTGGGGGTGGGGCGGAAGTCCTGGGCTCGGGTGGCGTGGTGTGGGGGGAGGCCTCTGTGGGACGGGAACGTGGCTGCTGTGCGGTGGGCCCAGTCTTGTGAGGCCAGGCCTGCGGTGACCAAGCCTTGTAGGGCGCTGTACGGGGGTGCGCCGTCTATCAGCAGGGCCGCGCGGGTGGTGAAGGCGCGGTCGATCGTGTGGTGGTGTTCTGCTGGTGGTGGGGGTACCGGGTCTACCCGGTTTGCGGCTGTGGTGATCGACGCTGCCAGGCGCTCGGTGCCGGGGAAGCGGCCCGCGAACCAGGCGCCTAGCGCTCCGCCGTCGAGTTGGCTGGTCAGGCTCACCGGAGCATCATGCCCTCCGCCGTTCGGACCGGCCCGTTCGGATCTAACTGGGGGAGAGGACTCGGCGGGGGTTGTGGATGAGCATCTGGTCGATCTGGTCCTGGGTGGTTCCGCGTTCCCGTAGGGCTGGGAGGACCTCGTCGTGGAGGTGGGTGAAGCGCCAGCGGGGGAGCAGTTCGCGTTTCACCTCGACGTCGAAGTTGTGGGTGAAGCACGCCGCGTCGTGGGAGAGGACGATGCGTTCCGCGTAGCCCTCCGCGCAGAGGGCGGCGACCGTCTGCACGCGGTCCTCGAACGGGAGCATCAGGTCCAGGCCGAAGCGGTCCATGCCGATGTAGGAGCCCGCGTCCATCAGTTTGCGCAGGTAGACGAGGTCGGTGGTGTCGCCGGAGTGGCCGATGACCACCCGTTCGAGGTTCACGCCCTCCTCGCGGAAGATGGCCTGCTGCTCCAGGCCGCGTTCGGTGAGGGCGTGGGTGTGGGTGGAGATGGGCACGCCCGTCTCCAGGTGGGTGCGGGCCACGGCTCGCAGGACGCGGTCGACGCCCTCGGTCACGCCCGCGCGGTCGGTGGCGCACTTGAGGATCGCCGCCTTCACGCCGGTGTCGCCGATGCCCTCGGTGATGTCCTTGATGAAGAACTCCGTCAGCAGTTCAGGGCCGTCGACGAGCTTGCCGGGGCCGCGGAAGCGGAAGAACATCGGCACGTCGTCGTAGGTGTACAGGCCGGTCGCGGCGAGGATCTGGACGTCCACCTCCTTGGCCACCTCGACGACGCGGGCCACGTTGCGGCCTAGGCCGAGGACGGTGAGGTCCACGATCGTGCGGACACCTCGCGAGGCCACGTCCTGGAGCTTCTGGCGGGCGTCGGCCATGCGCTCCTCGGTGTTCCAGCGGCCGGGGTAGTTCGACTCGATCTCCTGGTCGAGGACGAACACGTGCTCGTGCATCAGGGTCTGACCGAGGTCGTCGGCGTCGATCGGGCCGAGGACGGATTCGACTGCGGGCATCGCTGCGGGACTCCTCTGGCGGAAGGGGCTAGAACTTGGCGATCACGGTGTCCTGGAAGCGGGCCAGGTCGTCGGCGATGTGCTCGTGGTCGAACACCAGGGTCGAGACGGTCACGCGGTCCACGCCCAGGTCGGCGAGCCGGTGCAGGGTGTCGAGGTTCGTCAGCTCGGCGGGGTTCTTGGTCCACCGGCTGGTGATCTCGATGGCGTCGGGGTCGCGGCCGGTGGCCTCGGCCTCCTTGCGGCAGCGCTTGATCAGCACGTCGAGGCGTTCGAGGTCGTAGCCGCCGGGGAAGAAGCCGTCGCCCAGCCTGCCCGCCCTGATGGCGGCGGGGACGGTGAAGCCGCCGATGTGGATCGGGACGCTTGGACCGTGCGGCCTTGGGGAGCTGACCACGCCCTGGAACGCGACCGAGTCGCTGGTGAAGTCGGCCGGTTCGCCCGACCAGAGGGCGCGCATCGCCCCGATCGTGTCGTTCATCCGCCTGCCGCGGTCCTCGAAGCCCACGCGCAGCGCGTCGAACTCCTCGCGCAGCCAGCCCGCGCCGACGCCCAGGAGCGTCCGGCCGCCGGACAGGCGGTCCAGGGTCGCGACCTCCTTGGCGGTGATCAGCGCGTTGCGCTGGGGCAGGACCAGGACGGCCGTGCCGAGTTTGATCGTCGTGGTGCGTGCCGCGACGAACGCCATCCAGACCAGCGGATCGGCGATCGGGTGGTCCGGCGCGAACGGGATCCGGCCGTCGGCGGTCTCGGGGTAGAGGGGCTCGTACTCGGTGGGCAGCACGACGTGCTCAATCGTCCACAGCGAGTCGAAACCGGAGGCTTCCGCCGCGACCGCGAGCCGACCTGCGGCTTCGGGGTCCGCGAAGCGGCCGATGTTCCCGTGGGTCAGTCCGAACCTCATCCGGCGACTCCTTGATCTTGTGTGGTCCAGGACACTACTTGACACTGAATTCAGGTTCAAGTTACATGCTCGCAACACCCCACCAGCCGCCACGGGAGTCGCCAGGTGTCTGACGCCGCCACGTTCGCCCCGCCTGCCGGACTCGCCGCCGGAACCGACCTCACGGCCCTGTTCCGGCCGAGGGCCATCGCCGTCCTCGGCGCGTCCGGCCGGGTCGGCAACCCCTTCGCCCGGCCGCTGACCTACCTGGTCGAGCACGGGTTCGCCGGGGCCGTCTACCCGGTGAACCCCGGCTACCAGACCCTCGAGGGCCTGCCGTGCTACCCGTCGCTCGACGACCTGCCGGGCGAGGTCGACCTGGTGCTGATGCTGGTGTCGGCCACCGAGGTCGTACGGCAGCTGCCCGCCGTGGCCAGGGCCGGGGCGACGGCGGCGGTCGTGTTCGCGTCGGGCTTCGCCGAGACCGGCCCGGACGGCCAGGCGCTCCAGGACGACCTCGTGCGGCTGGCCCGCGAGCACGGCGTCCGCCTGCTCGGCCCCAACTGCCAGGGGCTCGTCGCGGTCCACGACCACGTGGTCGCGTCGTTCACCGCGGCGCTCGAACTGGGCGTGCCGGAGCCCGGCAACATCGCCTACATCGGCCAGAGCGGAGCGGTCGGAGGCTCCATCTTCAGCCTGGCGCGGGAGCGCGGCCTGCGGATCGGCACCTGGGCCAGCACCGGCAACCAGGCCGACCTCGGGGCGACGGAGATCGCGAACTTCCTGGTCGAGGACCCGCGGATCGAGGTCCTCACGCTGTACCTGGAGAGCCCGGTGCCCGGCGCGGAGTTCGACCGGCTCACGGCGCGCGCCGCCGAGCTGGGCAAGTCGGTGCTGGTGCTCCGGTCGGCGCTGTCGCGGTCCGGGGCGCGGGCGGCCACGTCGCACACCGGCGCGATCATCGGCGACGACGCGGCGTTCACCGCGATGTGCCGCGAGCGCGGAGTGATCCAGGCCGACGACGTCGAGGACTTCATCGCCACGGCCCACGCGCTGAGCGTCCTGCCGCGGTCCGGGGGCGACCGGCTCGCCATCATCACGACCTCCGGTGGCGCGGGCAGCCTCGCCGCGGACCAGGCCGAGGCGCGCGGGATGACCGTGGAGGACCTCACCGAGCCGGTGCGGGCCAGGCTGTCGAAGGTCGTGCCGGACTTCGGGGCCGTGTCCAACCCGGTCGACGTGACGGCGCAGATGTTCAAGGCCAACGAGACCGACGGGTTCATCGCGGTCTGCGACGAGGTGCTGGCTGATCCCACCGTGGACTCGGTGCTGGTCGTGCTGACCATGGTCACGGGCGGGCTGGCCACGTCGATGGCCGACGGCCTGTGCGGGCTCTGGGCCCGCGCGACCAAGCCCGTGGTGGTCGTGTGGCTCGCCGCCCGGCAGCAGACCGCCGAGGCCAGGGAGATCCTGCGCGCCAAGGGGATGCCGGTGTTCGACTCGCCGCGCATCGGCGTCGGCGTGCTGCACGCGCTGGGCACGAGCGTCCCGGTGCCGTCGCAGCCCAACGGGCACCTGTCCGACCTGGACGTCCTCAGTGGACTGCGCGGTGGCGTGATCACCGAGCACGAGGGCGCGCAGGTGTTGGCGGCGCTGGGGATCGACCGGCCGCGGGAACGGCTGGTGTCCTCCGCGGAGCAGGCGGCCGACGCCGCGCGGGCGTTGGACGGCCCGCTGGTGTTGAAGATCCAGTCGCCCGACGTCCCGCACAAGACCGAACGCGGGGGCGTGCGGCTCGGGGTCGGCGTCGACGAGGCCGCGGCCGTCTACGACGAGATCGTCGTCCGCTTCGCCGCCGAGGGCGCGACCGACGTGCTGGTGCAGGAGCAGGTGGGGGAGGGGCCCGAGCTGCTGGTCGGGATCACCAACACCGAGCCGGGGTTCCCGCCGCTGCTCACCGTAGGCATGGGCGGGGTGACCACGGAGCTGTACCGGGACACCACGACCGGGCTCGCCCCGGTGGACGCGCGGCGGGCCAAGGAGATGCTGCTGGAGCTGAAGGCCGCGCCGCTGCTCACCGGGTTCCGCGGGCGGCCGGGCCACGACCTGGACGCGGCGGCCGCCGCCATCGCGACGCTCAGCAGGCTCGCGGTGCTCGTGGGCGACCGGCTGGTCGAACTCGAGGTCAACCCGCTGCGGCTGGTCGACGCCGGAGCGCGGGCGATCGCACTGGACTTCCTGCTACGCCTGGAGACGAGCGCATGACACCGGAGATCCGCCTGGACGTCGAGCACGGGATCGCCGTCCTCACCGTCAGCAACCCGTCCATCAAGAACGCCCTCACGCTGAAGATGTCCCACCAGCTCACCGAGTTCTGCGACCGGATCGACGCCGACGCGACGATCGGCGCGGTGGTCGTGCGCGGCGACGGCGGCACGTTCTGCTCCGGCGCGGACACCCGGTCGTGGAGCGGCACGTACGCCGATCCCATGAGCGACAGCGCCTACGCCGAGACCGACGACATCTACGGGGCGTTCTACCGGGTGGGCCAGATCAAGGTCCCGACGATCAGCGCGGTGCGCGGGGCGGCGGTAGGCGCGGGGCTGAACCTGGCGCTGGCCACGGACCTGCGGATCGTCGCCGACGACGCCCGGCTCATCGCGGGCTTCCTCAAGGCGGGCATCCACCCCGGCGGCGGGTTCTTCACGATCGCCTCCCGCGTGGGGGGTCGGGAGGCGGCCGCGGCGATGGGCGTGTTCAGCGAGGAGGTGTCCGGCCCCCGCGCCGTCCAGCTCGGACTCGCGTGGGACGCCGTGCCCGACGACGAGGTGGAGGCGCGGGCGCTCGCGCTGGCCGGGCGGGTCGCCGGTGACCCGGTGCTGGCCCGGCGGGTGGCGAAGTCGTTCCGCGCGGAGGCCGACCCGTCGCCGCTGCCGTGGTCGACGGCCATCGAGGTCGAGCGCGGCGTGCAGATCTGGACCCAGGCCCGGCGGCTGCGGGGCGACGACGACGTGACGACGGGAGCGGAGCGGTGATCGAGTTCCGGCCGTCGGGCCTGACAGCGGACGAGGAAGACCTGCGCGTGCGGGTGCGCGAGTTCGTGGCCGAGGAGTTCCCCAGCGGGACCTACCTGCCCGAACTGGGCATCAACGCCGCCGCCGACGTGGAGTTCAGCCGCAGGCTGGCCGCACGGGGGTGGGTCGGCATGGTCGTGCCCGAGGAGTACGGCGGGCCGGGGAGGTCGGCGACCGAGCGGTTCCTCGTCGTGGAGGAGCTGCTCGCGGCCGGTGCCCCGGTCGGGGCGCACTGGGTCGCCGACCGGCAGACCGCGCCGGTGATCCTGCGCTTCGGCAGTGAACGGCTCAAGCGCGAGTTCCTGCCCCGGATCGTCAGCGGCGACGTGTTCTTCTGCCTGGGCATGAGCGAACCGGACAGCGGGTCGGACCTCGCGTCGGTGCGCACCAGGGCCACCCGCACCGACGGCGGCTGGCTGCTCAACGGCCGCAAGGTGTGGACGTCGGGCGCGCAGTACTGCCACTACGTCATGACGCTGTGCCGCACCTCGCCGCGGGGGGAGCGCAAGCACGCCGGGCTGAGCCAGCTCATCGTCGACCTGCGGTCGGACGGCCTGACCGTGTCGCCCATCCGGCTGCTCAACGGGCAGCACCACTTCAACGAGGTCGTGTTCGAGGACGTCTTCGTGCCCGACCACCTGGTGCTCGGCGAGGTCGGCTCCGGCTGGCACCAGGTCACGTCGGAGCTGGCCTACGAGCGCTCGGGTCCGGACCGGTTCCTCACGACGTTCCCGGTGCTGCGGTACTTCCTGGACTTCCGGCACGCCGCCGGGCCGGAGGCGGAGCTGCGGCTCGGCGCGCTCGCCGCCCGGTACTGGGTGCTGCGCAACATGTCGCTGTCGATCGCGCGGTCGCTCGACGACGGCGAGGTGCCGGTGGTCGAGGCGACGCTGGTCAAGGACCTCGGCACGTCCTTCGAGCAGGACGTGCTGGACGTGGTCCGCGACCTCGCGGGCGGCGACCAGGACCCGGACGGCGACCTGTTCGGGCGGCTGCTGGCCGACGCCACGGTCACCGCGCCCACCTTCACGCTGCGCGGCGGCACCAACGAGGTGCTGCGGTCCGTCGCGGCCAAGCACCTCCTGCGCGAGAAGCGGAGAGCGGTATGAGCGACGAACTCCAGCTCTTGGACGAGACCCTGGCCGCGATCTTCGCGAGGCACTTCGACCGCTCCGCGCGGATCGCCGTCGGGCGCGACTTCCCGCACGAGCTGTGGACGCTGCTGGACAAGGCCGGGCTGACGACGCTCGGCGGGGACGGCGCCGAGCTGGCCGAACTCGTCGTGCTGGCCCGTGCCGTCGGCCGGGCCGCCGCGCCGGTGCCGCTGGTGGAGACGGCGGGGCTCGCGGCGTGGCTCGTCGGCGCGGCCGAGGAGACCCTGCCCGAGGGGATCACGACGTGCGCGGTCGGGCACGCCGACGACGACCTGCGGGTGGTGCGCTCCGGGGACGGCTGGGCCGTTTCCGGGACGCTGCACCGCGTGCCGTGGGGGCGCGACAGCGGTCACGTGGCCGCGCTCGTGGACGGCGTGCTCGTGGTGCTGCCCGTGCCGCAGGACGTCCGGCACGGGGTGAACCTGGCGGGCGAGCCGCGGGACACCCTGGAGTTCCACGGCGTCGCCGCGCACACGGTGGTGGACGGGGCGGTCGGGCCGGACGCGCTGCGGGAGCGGGGAGCGGTGCTGCGGGCCGCGTCGATGGCCGGGGCGATGGAGTCGGCGTTGGAGCTCTCCCTCGCCTACGCGGGGGAACGCGAGCAGTTCGGCAAGACGATCTCGTCGTTCCAGGCCGTGCAGCAGCACCTGGTCGCCATCGCCGAGGAGGCGCTGTGCGCCGGGATGGCGGTGCGCCTCGCGGTGGCCGCGTCACCGGAGCAGGCGGGGTTCGCGGCCGCGGCGGCGAAGAACACGGCGGGCTGCGCCGCGGCCGTGGTGACCAAGCGGGCGCACCAGGTCCACGGGGCCATCGGCGTCACGGACGAGCACGCGCTGCCGTGGTTCACCAAGCGGCTGTGGGCGTGGCAGGACGAGTTCGGCACGGCCCGCGAGTGGGCCGCGCCGCTGGGCCGCGGCGTGATCGCGGACGGCGGCGCGGGCCTGTGGCCGCGGCTGAGCGCCAGCGTGGGGGACGCCTGATGAGCGCGCTGCTGATCGACGTCACCGACTCCGTGGCCACGGTGACCCTGAACCGCCCGGACCACCTCAACGCGTTGAGCGCGGAGCTGCAACGGGAACTGGTCGAGGTGTTCGCGGACCTGGACCGCGACGACGGCGTCCGGGTCGTGCTGCTCAGCGCCAACGGGGACCGCGCGTTCAGCGCCGGCGCGGACCTCAAGCAGATGAACGGCAACGACCGCGCGGGCGCGGCGGCGTACCTGCCGATGAGCGGGCCGATGCGGAACCTGTACGAAACGGTGCTGGAGTGCGGGAAGCCGACGCTCGCGGTGCTGCACGGCTGGGTCGTCGGAGGCGGCCTGGAACTGGCGATGGCGTGCGACCTGCGCATCGCCAGCGACGACGCGCGGCTGATGCTGCCGGAGTCGAAGGTGGGGCTGGGGGCGAACTTCGGCAGCCAGATGCTGCCGAGGCTGGTGCCGATGGGGATCGCGTTCCAGATGCTGTACCTGGGCGAGCCGCTGGAGGCGGCGGACGCCCACCGGGTGGGGCTGGTCAACTGGCTGGCGCCGCGAGCGGAACTGGAGGACCGGGCCCGCGCGATCGCGGCGCAGCTCGTGGAGCGCGCGCCGGTCACCCTGCGCCGCTACAAGGCGATGGTGCGGGTGGGGTCGACGCTGCCCATCTCCACCGCGCTCCGCCTGGATCCGGGCCCGAGCCCGTACACGAGCGCCGACCGGCTTGAGGGGGCCGCGGCGTTCGTCGAGAAGCGAAAACCGCAGTGGACCGGGCGTTGACCCCGGTTTTCGCGAGCACGGCAGCACGACCACTCCTCCGGGCGCGACGCGCCTCCCAATGGCGAGAGGTACGAACCATGGCCATCGACAAGTCCCACGGCCTGCTCGACATCCAGGCGTCCAGGCGCCGCTTCCTGATCGGCGCGGGCGCGCTGGGGGCCACCGGCTTCCTGGCCGCGTGCGGCGACACCGGGTCCGCCTCCGGCGGCGGTGGCGGCAACCCGATCACCATCGGCTACGTCGCCTCGCTCACCGGCGCGACCGCGGCCTACGGCACGCAGACGTTGAACGCCCTGCAACTGGCCGCGAAGGACCTCAACGGGCTGGGCGGGATCCTCGGCCGCCAGGTCGTGATCAAGGCGGTGGACAACCAGTCCAAGCCGGACGCCGTGCCCGCGTTGATGAAGCAGCTCGTGCAGGACGGCTGCAAGATCATCCTCGGCGCGTCCGCCAGCCCTCCCACCGTCGTGGCGGCGACGACCGCCGACCAGATCAAGGTGCCGCTGCTGGTGCCGATGGAGGCCGCCGCGTCGATCATCGGCGACGGCCGCAAGTACGCGTTCAAGCTCGAACCCACGATGCCCGACCAGAAGGGCTGGGCCGCCGCGTCGGTGCGGGCCGTCATGGCGGGCGCCAAGGCCGCCGGGACCCCCGTGCGGACCGCGCTGATCGTCCACGCGAGCCTCGGCGCCTTCCCGGAGGCGAAGACCGCGTGGGAACGCACTCTCAAGGAGGAGTTCCCGGACGTCAGGCTGCTGGACACGATCTCCTACGACGAGGCGTCCACCAGCGACTACGCGCCGCTGGTGAGCAAGGTGCAGGCGGCGAACCCGGACGTGCTGATCTTCGGCGGCAACCCGCAGGGCACGTTCCAGTTCTACCCCGCGCTCAAGGCGTCCGGCTTCGTCCCGCGGGCGACGGTCGGCGTGCTCGGCGGCAACACCAACACCAAGTTCGTCGAGTCGGCGGGCGACATCGCGGAGAACGACCTGGCGGGCAGCTACTGGACCCAGAAGCTGAAGGCCAAGGAGGGCTCCAAGTTCTCGCCGCAGAAGTTCTACGACGACTACGTGGCGGCCTACGACGGCCAGAAGCCCGACGGCATCGGCGCGTGCTACTACTCGGCGCTCGCGGTCGCCGCCGAGGCGATCACCATCGCCGGCACGGCCGACGACTCGGAGAAGATCGCGCAGGCGCTGCGCAAGGTCGACTTCGACGGGCTGGGCGGCGACAAGAACGGCATGTACATCATCGGCCACGGCGTGAAGTTCGACGAGAAGGGCCTGAACTCCAAGGCCGAGGGCATCGTCACGCAGGTGCAGGGCGGCGAGTTCATCCCCGTCTACCCGGAGACCGTGGCCACCGCCAAGATCGTCTACCCGCGCCCCGGAAGCAAGTAGCCCGCCATGACGACGCTGGAGGTCCGGGGCCTCACCGTGAAGCGGGGCCGGTCCGAGGTGCTGCACCAGGTCGACCTGGTGGTGCGCGAGGGCGAGTGCGTGTGCCTCGTCGGGTCGAACGGGGCGGGCAAGACGTCGCTGATCGAGGGCGTGCTGGGACTGTTGCCCGCCAAGGCGACGACGCTGTCGTTCCTCGGCCGGTCGCTGCTCGGCGTCCGGCCGTGGGATCGGGTCCGCCGCGGCCTGGTCGTGGTGCCGCAGAACCGGGACCTGTTCTCCGGCATGACCGTGGAGGAGAACCTGAGGCTCGGCGCCGTCGCCGTGGGGGACCGCGTGGCCGCGGACGCCGTGCTGGAGGAGATCTACGAGCTGTTCCCGCGACTGGCCGAACGCGCCGCGCAGCTCGCGGGGACGCTCAGCGGCGGTGAGCGGTCCATGCTCGCCATCGGCCGGGGGCTGATGTCCCGGCCGAAGATGCTCGTGTTCGACGAGCCGTCGCTCGGTCTCGCGCCGCTCGTGGTCACGTCGATCATGCGGACCATCGCGGAGATCAACGAGCGCGGCACGACCGTCCTGCTCGTCGAGCAGAACGTGCACCAAGCGTTCGCCCTCGCCTCCAGGGCCTACGTCCTGGAGAACGGCGTCATCGCGGGGGAGGGGCCGACCGGCGAGCTGGCCGACTCGGAGCTGATGCGGCGCGGGTACCTCGGCAGCGCCGCGACCGGAGGGGTGGTGAAGGCATGAGCACGGTGCTCCAACTGGCGTCGACCGGGCTGCTGCAGGGGTTGCTGTACTCGCTGATCGGCATCGGCCTGTACCTGGTGTTCACCGTCATGCGGGTGGTGAACTTCGCCCACGGCTACTTCGTGCTGATCGGCATGTACGGCGTGCTCTCCCTGGGGCCCAAGGGGTTCCTCCCGTTCCTCGGGGCGATCGTCGTGGCCGCGGCGGGCGGCGCGCTCGTCGGGTACCTGGTGCAGCGGTTCCTGCTGGAGTCGGGGCTGGCCAAGGGCGGCCACAGCCAGCTCGTCATCACGCTGAGCCTGGGCATCGCCATCCAGTACCTGTTCCAGGTGCTGCACCCGGAGCCGTTCGAGACGATCCCGAACCCGTACCCGTTCGAGGCGTTCACGTCCTCCGGCGTGACGATCAGCGCGCCGAGGATGGCCGCGGGCGCGCTGAGCCTCGTGCTGGTGCTGCTGGTGTCGTTCCTGGTGTACCGGACCAGGATCGGCACGATCATCCGCGGCTGCTCGGAGAGCCTCAACGGCGCGATCCACGTGGGCATCAACGTCCGGCGCGTTTACCGGCTCACGTTCGCGCTGGGCTGCGGGCTCGCCGCCATCGCCGGTGGACTGCTGCTGCCGATCCAGCCGGTGTCGCCCGCGCTCGGGCTGGAGCTGACCATCAAGGCGTTCATCGTCGTGGTCATCGGCGGCGCGGGCTCGCTGTGGGGCACGGTCGCCGCCGGTGTGCTGCTCGGGCTCGCCGAGGCGCTCGGCAGCCTCTACGCGCCGGGCACGTTCGCCACGGCGCTCGTGTACGGGCTGTTCTTCCTGGTGATCCTGGTCCGGCCGCAGGGGCTGGTGGTGCGGGCCGCCGCGCGGATCACGCCGCGGAAGTCGCTGACGAAGGTTGGTGTGGGATGACGAACCCGCTGCGCTACCTCGACACTCCACTGAGGAGGGTCAACGCCGTCGTCGTCACGGTCGCGCTCGCCTTCGCGCTCGTGTACCCGTTCCTGGTGCCACCGCCGATGATCGGGGTCGGGTTCGTCGCGCTGCTCTACGCGCTGCGCAACTTCACCTGGAACATCGCGGGCGGGTACGTCGGCCAGCTGTCGCTGTCGCACATCGTGGCGTTCGGCACGGGCGCGTTCTCGGTGGCGGTGCTGACCTGGCGGCACGAGGTCAACGCGTGGATCGCCCTGGTGGTCGGCGTGCTGATCTCGGCGGTCGTCGGGTTCCTCATCAGCCTGCTGATGAGCCGGTTCGGCGTGAACGCGTTCTTCCTGGCGCTGGGCACGCTCGCGCTGAGCCTCGCCGCCGCGGGCGTCGCCGCGTCGTGGACGTTCCTGGGCGACACCAACGGGATCTCCTACTCCGGCACGGAGGAGGGCTTCGCGCACCTCCAGTGGTACGTGGACCCGAGCGGCTTCTACTACACGACACTGGGTTTCCTGGTCGTGATCACGATCGGGATCGCGGCGCTGATGAGGTTCACCCACTTCGGCCGGTCGCTGCCGTTCATCCGGGAGGACCCGGTGATCGCCGCCAGCATGGGCATCCGGGTCGTCCGCAACCAGGCGCTGGCGATGGCGCTGAGCATGGGGCTCACGTCCATCGCGGGGACGCTGATCGCCCAGTACGTCCAGATCGTCAGCTACGAGTCCGTGCTGACCGTGGAGATCGGCGTGGCCATGATGGTCGGCTCGATCATCGGCGGCGCGGGCACGCTGGCGGGCCCGATCGTGGCGGGCATCGGCATCGCCGTGCTGGAGGAGTTCCTCCGGTCGTTCGCGGTGTCCTCGGCCAACGTCAGCAGCTACACGCAGATCGCCTACGCCGTCGTGGTGATCCTGCTCCTGCGGTTCGGCACCGGCGGCATCATGCCGCTCTGGGAGGCCGGGGTGCGGGCGGTCTTCGGCACCGGGCGCAAGCCACCCGCCGTTCCGGAGCAGGAACAACGGGTCGGCGAACTCGTGGACGGGAGGGTGGGCTGATGCTCGACGTCGCGAACGTCGCCAAGAGCTTCGGTGGGCTGAACGTGCTGTCCGACGTGACGTTCACCGCCGACTCCGCGGCCATCACGGCCCTGATCGGCCCGAACGGCGCGGGCAAGTCCACGCTGGTCAACATCATCGGCGGGGTGCTGCGCCCGGACGGCGGGCGGGTGCGCCTGGACGGCGAGGACGTGACCGGCGTGCCGTCGGCGACCGCCTTCGCCAAGGGCATCACCCGCACGTTCCAGATCTCCGGCAACGTCGGCGGCCTCAACGTGTTCGAGTCGGTCGCGGTCGCGGCCTACCGGCAGGCCCGCGGGTACCGGCAGGCCAACGCGCTGGCCCGCGCCGAGCTGGAGCGGTTCGAGCTGTGGGAGTACCGCGACCAGCAGTTGGGCAGCATCCCGACGGCGTTGACGCGGCTGGTCGACTTCGCCCGCGCGATGGTGTCGCGGCCCAAGGTCCTGCTGCTCGACGAGGTCATGGCGGGCCTCACCCCGCACGAGGTGGACCTGGTGATCCGGCAGGTCGGCACGTGCCGGGAGCAGGGGGTCGCCATCGTTATGATCGAACACGTCATGCAGGCCGTCGAGGCGCTGGCTGACCACGTGGTCGTGCTGAACCAGGGCCAGGTGATCGCGAGTGGCTCACTCGGGGATGTGAGCCGCAACGCGGAGGTCGTCGAGGCGTACCTCGGTACCCCTCCCTCGGCGAGCGACGACGCTCGCGTCCCCGCCGAAAACTCGGCAAAGGGGCAGTGGTGAGTTCACCTACGGGCGATCCGATGGACGACCCGGTCGAACGCGGGGACACCGCGGCGCCGGTGGAGTCCGACCAGGACTGGGACGCGGGCATCCTGGTGCCGCGCACCGAACGCGGGTTCCGCACCCAGGAACGGCTCCTGGAGGCGGCGAGCGAGATCTTCGTGCGCGACGGGTTCCTGGACGCCAAGATCACCGACATCACGGCGTTGGCCCGCATGTCGAGCGGGTCGTTCTACACGTACTTCGACTCCAAGGAAGCCATCTTCACCGCGGTCATCCGCAAGGTGAACGAGGGGCTGTACGTGGCGGCGTCGGTGCCCACCGGCTCGTCGCGGGACCCGTTGGAGCGGTTCGAACTCGTGACCCGCGCCTACGTGCGGGCCTACCAGGAGAACGCCGGGCTGCTGGCGATCCTGGAGCAGGTCGCGACGATCAGCCCGCGGTTCCGGGAGATGCGCCGCAACATCCGGCAGATCTTCCGCAACCGGTCGGAGAAGGGCATCCGCAGGCTCCAGAACGAGGGCCGGGTGGACCCGACGCTGTCGCCGCGCTGCGTCGCCGAGGCCATCACGTCGATGGTCAGCAACTTCTGCTACGTGTGGCTGGTCCTCGGCGAGGACTACGAGGAGGAAGAGGTCATCCAGACCTTGACCACCCTGTGGGCCTCCGGGATCGGTTTAAAGCAGGCCACCGACTCCTGAACTCCCTCCCTCCACCGCCGCGGAAAGGAACCCGATGACCGTCCCCGAGGAGACCAAGGGCCCGACGCGGCGGCGGATCGCCGCCGACTGGCTCGCCGCGCTCGACACCGCGTTGACCGGCCACGACTTCGCGGCCGCCGCGGCGCTGTTCACCCCGGACTGCTACTGGCGCGACCTGCTGGCGCTGACGTGGGACATCCGCACCTTCCACGGGCCCGCGCTGGTCGAGGAGGCGTTGCGGGCGGCGTACGAGCCGAGCGGGTTCACCGATCCCGTGCTGGAGGACGGGGATCCGGTCGTGGGGGCGATCGGCGAGCGGACCGGCGTGGTCGAGGCGTTCTTCGGCTTCCGGACCGCTTTGGGGCGGGGCAGGGGTTTTGTCCGGCTCGTGCAGGACGGGGGTGCGGTGCGCGCCTTCACGTTCCTGACCACGTTGCAGGAGCTGGACGGGTACCCGGAGAAGACCGGACGCCGTCGGCCGAGGGAGAACCGGCACGAGGGCCGGGAGAACTGGCTGGACCGCCGGATCGCGACGGCGGAGTTCGCGGACGCGGACCCGGAGGTCCTGGTGGTCGGCGCGGGGCAGGCCGGGTTCACGCTCGCCGCG
Organism: Umezawaea sp. NPDC059074; assembly: GCF_042738955.1. NCBI lineage: Bacteria > Bacillati > Actinomycetota > Actinomycetes > Pseudonocardiales > Pseudonocardiaceae > Umezawaea > Umezawaea sp. NPDC059074. The sequence continues at coordinate 5,287 of NZ_JBHYHC010000154.1, read as the reverse complement.
CGGCTCGGGCAGCTGGACGTGCCCACCCTCGTGGTCGACAAGATGCAGCGGATCGGCGACAACTGGCGCGGCCGCTACCACTCCCTGACGCTGCACAACGAGATCTGCGTCAACCACATGCCGTACCTGCCGTTCCCGGACACCTGGCCGGTGTACATCCCGAAGGACATGCTCGCGGACTGGTTCGAGTCCTACGCCAAGGCGCTGGAGCTGAACGTGTGGACCGGCACCGAGTTCCTCGACGGGCGGTTCGACGAGGACGACCGGCGCTGGACCGTCCGCCTGCGCCGCCCGGACGGCTCGATCCGGACGATGCGGCCCGGCCACGTCGTGCTGGCGACCGGTGTCAGCGGCATCCCCAACACCACCACGTTCGAGGGTATGGACGAGTTCCGGGGCCAGGTCGTGCACTCCAGCGGGCGCACCGAGGACCTCGACGTCGACGGCCGCACGGTCCTCGTCGTCGGCGCGGGCAACAGCGCCCACGACATCGCGCAGGACCTGTGCCAGCGCGGCGCGGACGTGACGATGCTCCAGCGCTCGTCGACGACGGTCGTGAGCCTGGAACCGAGCGCCGCGCGGGTGTTCACGCTCTACAGCGAGGCCGACGGCGTGCGGCCGCTGGAGGACACCGACCTGCGCAGCGCGTCCGTGCCCAACATGCTGCTGCGCGAGCTGCACGGCCCGTTGAGCAAGGTGATGGCCGAGGACGACAAGGAACTCCTGGACGGTCTGCGGGCCGCCGGGTTCGCGCTGGACAACGGCGAGGACGACACCGGCTTCTACCTCAAGCTGATCCGGTACTTCGGCGGCTACTACATCAACGTCGGCGCGTCGGACCTGATCATCGAGGGCCGGATCAAGCTCAAGCAGGGCAAGGGGATCGACCACTTCACCGCCGACGAGGTCGTGCTCGCCGACGGCAGCGCGGTCAAGGCGGACCTGGTCGTGCTCGCCACCGGGTACAAGCCGATGCAGGAGGGCGTGCGGGCGCTGTTCGGCGACGACGTCGCCGACCGGGTCGGCCCCGTCTGGGGGCCGGGGCCGGACTGGGAGCAGCGCGGCATGTGGTCGAGGACCGGCCAGCCGAACTTCTACGTGCTCGGCGGCAGCTTCGCGATGTGCCGCATCTACTCGCGGTTCGTCGCCCTCCAGATCAAGGCCACCGTCGAGGGCATCGCCCCCGCCCCGTGGTCCACCACTTCGACAGGGAGCACGAGATGACCAGGGTGTGCCTCGTCAGCGGATCGGCACGGGGACTCGGCGCGGCCATCGCCGAGCGGATGGCGGAGGACGGCTACGCCGTCGTCGGCCTCGACGTGGGCTACCCGTCGTCGTGCGACCTCTCGACCCTGCCCGCGGCGGCGGCTCCTGGCGTGTACCCGGTCCACGGGGACGTGAGCGACCGCGCGGCGGTGCTGGCGCTGGTCGACGTGGTGACCGAGCGGTTCGGCGGCGTCCACGTGGTGGTCAACAACGCGGCGTGGATCCACTACGCGATGCTGCCGGACGTGGAGGAGGAGACGCTCGACCGGATGATCGCCATCGGCGTCAAGGGCATGGTCTGGCTCAGCCAGGGCGCGGCCAAGGCCATGGGGTCCGACGGCGGGTCGATCGTCAACATCACCTCGATCACCTCCACGACCGGGTTCCCGCGCGCCACGATGTACGGCGCGCTGAAGGGCGCGGCGGCCAGCATGACCCGCCAACTGGCCGTCGAACTGGCCCCGAACGGCATCCGCGTCAACTCCGTCGCCCCCGGTTTCATCCCCACGCCAGGCTCGCTGGCCATGGTCGACCCGGCGGGCGTCGACCGCCGCGAAAGCCGCACCCCGCTGCGCCTGGCCACGCCGCGGGACGTGGCGAACGCCGTGGCGTTCCTGGCGTCGGACCAGTCGAGCGCGATCACCGGCCAGTCCCTCGTCGTGGACGGGGGGATGACGATCTCGCTGTGAGCGGCGGTCAGGCGTCGGCGAACCGGAGCAGGCCGAGGCCGACGGCCGCCACGACCGCGGCCAGCGCCAGCAGCCACGGGGTGGCGCGGAGCCAGGCGGTGGCGCGTCGGGAGTCCACGAGGTCGGGGGCCGCGAAGCGGTGGGCCACGAGGAAGGCCAGGAGCGCGACGAGGATCGTCAGGCCCGAGCGGGCCAGTGCCGCGCCGAGCGTGCTTGCGTTGTCCACCTTGCTCCTCGTCCACGACCGGAGGCCGAGGACGGCAGCGCACGAGTGCGCGGCAGCCCACCCGAGAGGCTCCGGACCAGCGCACGCCGAACAGCGCGCGCACCGGTGGCAGGTCTTCGGACTCGCGGGCGTCGTGCTCGTGCCTACTGGCCGTCGCTTCCCGGACTCGCGTCTAGTGCTCTTGACGGCGGTCGTTCCCGCTCACCGCTGCGGGGCAGTCCCGGATTCCCACCGGGTTCCCTCTTGCCTCACCCGCTCCGAGGACCGGGTGAACCACCAGCACCGGGGATTTTAGCGGGCGGGAACCAACCGGCCGACGCGGACGACTACTGCGGCGAGTCCCGTCCGCTTCCCTGCAAGAGGTGCCGCATGTCCGCTCCCGTCGTCGAGGCCGACCGAACCGAGGAGGCGGCCGGTCCACCCCGGCTGTCGGTGGTGCCGCTGCTGCGCAGGCTGCACTTCTACGCCGGGGTGCTGGTGGGGCCGTTCCTGCTGGTGGCCGCCGCGTCGGGGCTGCTGTACGCGCTCGCGCCGCAGATCGACGACGTGCTCTACGGCGACGTCCTGACGGTGTCCTCGGCGCAGGGCGCGCCGCGTCCGCTGGCCGAGCAGGTCGGGGCGGCGCAGGAGGACCTGCCGGACGGGACCGTGACGAGCGTCCTGGTCTCCGACGACCCGATGGCCGCCACGCAGGTCGTGTTCGCCGCGCCGGGGCTGCCCGAGGACCACAGCCGGACCGTGTACGTGGACCCCTACACGGCACGGGTGCAGGGGCAGCTGACCACGTGGTTCGGGTCGACGCCCGCGACGACGTGGCTGGACGGGCTGCACCGGCACCTCAACCTGGGCGAGCCCGGTCGGCTGTACTCGGAGCTGGCGGCGAGCTGGCTGTGGGTGATCTCCCTGGCCGGGCTGGCGCTGTGGCTCGCCCGGCGGTGGACCGCGCGCCGGAAGGTCCGCGCCCTGCTGCTCCCGGAGGCGGGCGCGAAGGGCGTGCGCCGCACCCGGTCGTGGCACGCGAGCGTCGGCACGTGGGCGCTGCTCGGCGCGCTGTTCCTGTCGGCCACCGGCCTGACCTGGTCGACCTACGCGGGTGAGAACTTCAGCGCGGCCCTCACGGCGTTGAACGCGAAGGCCCCGGTGCTCGACACCGCGCTGCCGGGCGGGACGGCGGCGGCCGCTGACGAGCACGCCCAGCACAACGGCACGCAGGCCGCGACCGCCGCCGTGGACCCGGCGACCTTCGACAAGGTGCTCGCCACCGCCCGGCGGACCGGGTTCGACGGGCCTCTGGAGCTGGCCGCGCCCGCTGACGCCGCGAGCGCGTGGACGGCGTCGCAGACCGACAACACCTGGCCAGTCCGGTTGAACAAGATCGCGGTCGACCCCGCGAGCGACACCGTGACCGCCCGCGCCGACTTCGCCGACCGGCCGTTCCTGGCGAAGCTGTCGTCACTCGGCATCCAGGCGCACATGGGCAGGCTGTTCGGGATCGCCAACCAGGCCGTGCTGTTCCTGCTGGCCGCCGCGATCCTGACGCTGATCGTGCTCGGCTACCGGATGTGGTGGCGGCGCAACCCGACCCGCGCCGCGTTCGGCGGCCCGCCGAAGCGGGGCACGTGGGAGCGGCTCCCGCTGTGGGTCGTGATCCCGGCCCCGCTGGTGCTGATCGCGATCGGCTGGGCGATCCCGCTGCTGGGGATCAGCCTGGTCGCGTTCCTCGTGCTGGACGCGGTGCTGGGCGTGGTCCGCGCGCGGCGGGCCACGCCCAGCCGCTGATCACGGCACCTCCACCAGGGGCAGCAGTCTCGCGAGGTCCTCGTCGCCGAGCGATCCGGCGGCGACGCCCGCCGCGACGGCCTGGTGCACCCGGCGCAGCACGGCCTCGTTGAGCGGGGCCGTGCCGCCGTGCAGCCGGGCGAGCAGCACGATCTCGCCGTTGAGGAAGTCGGACTCCACCGGCGCGCCTCTGGCGACGCTCTGCCACGTCGACGCGCCCGGCCGGTCCTTGCCGGGGATCGGCCGGACGGCGAACCCGGCCAGGTCGATCGTGCTCTCCGCCGGGAAGTCCGCGACCGGCTGCCCGACCAGGTCGAACACCGCCCCGGCCTCGGCGCGGATCGCCTCGGCGGCGGCGTCGCGCAACGCGCTGGGCGCGTACACGGCGGTGAGGGCGTTGGGCAGGATCGCCAGCAGCTTCCCCGCCTTCCACCGGGCGATGTCCGGCACCACCTGCGTCGCGAGGTCCGCGGCGGTGAAGTCCGCGGCCAGCGCGGCGAGCGCGGGGTGCGTGCCGGAGGGGTACGCGCCGATCCAGAACACGCTCGCGATCGGGCTGGTCGGCGACACGACCTCGCCGGGGTGCAGGTGGCTGGCCGCCGACCACGTCACCGCGCCGAACACGGTCGCGAACCGGCGCAACGCCGTCCGCTCGCTGTCCAGGCCGTTCTGGAGCAGCACCACGGGCAGCACGGCCGCTGCCGGGTCGTCGTGCCCGACGACCGGAAGCCACGCCCACGCGGCCAGCACGCCCTCGACGTCCTGCGCCTTCGTCGCCACGACGAGCACGTCGTCGCCGGTCAGGTCCACCTCGTCCGGTCCGCCGACCACCGGCACGGGCACGGTCGTCGTGCCGTCCGGGCGCACGTACCGCAGGCCGTTCTCGCGCAACGCCGCCAGGTGCGCGCCGCGCGCGACCAGGACGCTGGACGTGCCCGCGAGGTGCAGCTGGGCGGCCACGGTCGCGCCGACCGCGCCGCCGCCGATCACCACGTACCGGGTCATCGCGGCCCGGCCAGCTCGTCGGTGACGAGCGGCGTGCCCGCCCGCAGGCGTTCCAGGAACAGCACGATCGTCGCCGCGGCGCTCCGGTGCGTCTGGTTGTTGAGCGCGTCGTGGCCGGTCTCGACCAGGCCGACCAGCCGGGCGTCGCCGACCTTGGCGTACCAGTCGCGCACGGCGTCCAGCGGGCTGACCACGTCCGCCGCGCCGTGCACGCCGAGCACCGGGATGTCGACGGCGGTCGGGTCGGCCAGGCCGAACCACTCCGACGGCGGCGGCGACCACAGCGCGCCCCGGCGAACGCCCTCGTCGTCGCTGAGCCGGG
>NZ_JBHYHC010000153.1:0-20942 GCF_042738955.1 Umezawaea sp. NPDC059074 | reverse complement strand
GGAAAGACGCCTTGACAAGACGAAAGAGGGTGGGGGCGCAAAAACAACCGGGGGCCGCCAGGGTTGGGGGTTAAAAGAACCTGCCGGCACGGTCCAGTCTTGGCGCGGTGCGAGTGCCGGCCGGGGGCCGGAAGATATTTGGTGCGGTTCCGAACGGTGCAGGTAGCGGCCGGGTCGGGTTGGTCACGGGGTTGGGTTGAGGCCGGGGGCCCGCTGGCTACGGCTGCCGATTTGCCCAGGCGGTGACGACCAGACCGGCAGTGCCTCAGTTGAAGGTTGCCTGCGGCAGACAGCTTGCAGTTGCTCGATCGAAGGGTTGCCTGCGGCAGGCCTGCTGCTCGTCGACGGCGCAGGGTTGCCTGCGGCAGCAGGCTTGATGGCCGATTGCCTACCTGCGTGGGCGGGCTGGGAGTAGAAGCCACCCAGCCCGCCCACGCTGGAACGGACAGCCGGGTCAGGCGCTCTCCGCCGCTGCGGCACGGCCGGTCTGGCGTCCGGTGAACAGACACCCGCCCAGGAACGTGCCCTCCAAAGCCCGGTACCCGTGAACACCTCCACCACCGAACCCCGCAACCTCACCAGCCGCGTAAAGCCCAGGCACCGGCTGACCCGCAGCGTTCAGCACCCGACCGGACAGGTCGGTTTGCAAGCCCCCCAACGTCTTCCGCGTAAGGATGTTCATGCGGATCGCGACCAGCGGACCCGCCGACGGGTCGAGGATCTTGTGCAGGGAGGCCGTGCGGGCCAGTTGGTCGCCGCTGTACGCGAGGGAGTTCCTGACACCCATGATCTGGGCGTCCTTGGTGAACGGGTTGTCCGTTTGCTGGTCTCGCAGGGTGATTTGCTTGCGCAGGGCGTCAACGCTGATGAGGTTGTTGCCTGCGATGCGGTTCATGCCTGCCACTAGGTCTGGGAGGGAGTTGGCTACTACGAAGTCCTCTCCCCTGTCCATGAAGGCCTTGACCGGCAACGGGGTGCTGTTGAGCAAGCGGCTGGCCAGGTAGGCGATCAGGTCCTTCCTGGTGAGTTCGGGGTTTTGTTCCGAGCCGGAGAGGACGAATTCCTTGTCGATGATCTTCTTGTTCAGGACGAACCAGGAGTACGGGTGTCCTGATCGTTGGATCAGGTCCAAGGTGCCCAAGGTGTCGTAGCTGGGGACGCCCGGTGTGGGGAAGCGGTGGCCCGTGGCGTCGAACCACAGTGACGACGGTGCCGCCAGTACGCGGATGCCGTGGCCCGGCCAGATGGGGGTGTGGTTGGTCAGGCCCTCCGTGTAATGCCACATGCGGTCCGGGTTGACCAAGCGTGCGCCTGCCAGCTCGCTGATGGCGAGCATGCGGCCGTCCACGTGTGCCGGGACGCCGGTGATCATGCGGGTGGGTGGGGTGCCCAGGCGGGACGGCCAGTTGCGGCGGACGAGGTCCTGGTTGCCGCCTATGCCTCCTGAGGTGACGATGACCATGGGGGCGTAGAGCTCGAAGTCCGCGACTTTTGTGCGTGAGCTGGGAGTGCCTCTGGTGGCTGTGCTGGGTTGGAGGACGCTGCCGCGTACGCCGGTGACCGCGCCGTTCGTGGTGATGAGGGCGTCCACCTGGTGGCGGAAGCGGAAGGTGACCTGGCCTCGTGCCGCTGCCGCGCGGACGAGTTTTTCGAAGGGTTCCATGACGCCGGGGCCGGTGCCGAGGGTCAGGTGGAAGCGGGGGACGGAGTTGCCTGGGCCGTCTGCTGATTGGCCGCCGCGTTCCGCCCAGCCGACGATCGGGACCCAGCTCATGCCCAGGCCTGCCAGCCAGGAGCGTTTCTCGCCCGCGGCGAACTCGAGGTACTTCTCGGCCCACTTGGCGGCCCAGTAGTCCTCGCCCAGGGGGTTGTCGACGCCTCGGTCGAAGCCTGCTGTGGCGAACCAGTCGGACTTGGCCAGGTCGAGGGAGTCCTTGATTCCTGCCAGTCTTTGTTCGTTGGAGTTGACGAAGAACAGGCCGCCCAGCGACCAGAAGGCCTGGCCGCCGAGGCTGGCTTCGGGTTCCTGGTCCAGCAGGAGGACTTTGCGGCCTGCCGCTGCCAGTTCCGAGGTTGCCACGAGGCCTGCGAGGCCGGAGCCGATGACGATCACGTCGGCGTCGGTTCTGGGGGCTGCGCTCGCTTGGCCGAAGCCGAGGGTGGTCATGGTCGTGGCGGCGGCCAGAGCGCCTCCGGCCGCGAGGAGGTGGCGGCGGCTGATGTCCCTGCTGTGAGGTGAACTCATCGTTGAGCCCTTCAGGGGAACGAGCGGTCGGCGGCGTGGACCCGGCGGTTACTGTCGAGTAGACACGTAACCAGTGCGGGGACGGGCGGGGGTAGGGTCTCGTCCCCAAACGCCGTCGACCCCGTTGTGCGCCGGCCACAACGACGTCCGGAGGTGCCGTGCGGGATCAGCGGACGACGGCGTTCGCGTTGCGGGTCATGGGGGCGATGGCCGCCGACGCCGGGGTGCTGACGCGAGTCGTCGAGGCCGCGCGGGAGAACTCGCCCGAGGTCGCCCGGTTGCCGGAGGCGGAGAACCGGCGGCACATCGCCACGCTGCTCGCCGAAGGGGCCGCGCACCTGCAAGGCGGTGGTGACGGGGACTTCTCGGCGGCGCAGGCGTTGGGGGCCGACCGGGCGGCGCAAGGGGTGTCGATCGCGGGGTTGTTGCGCGGGGTGCACGCCGGGCGGGCCGAGGTGATCCGCGCCGGGGTGGAGTTCGCGCGGGCGACCGGGGTGGACGACTCGACGATCCTGGACTTCATCGTGGACGTGGACTCGTACGTGGCGGCGGTCGAGCGCCACATCATCAGCAGCTACCACACGGCCGAGCTGCGGCTGTCGCGCACGGCGCGAGACCTGAACACGCAGGTGTTGCGCGGGCTGCTGGTGCCGGACGGGGGTTTTCCCGAGCCCGCGCTGCTGGCGCGGGTGGGGATTCGGGCGGACAGCCGGTACCACTGCGTGGTCTCCGACGTGACGGATCCCAGCCTGGCGCGGACGCTGGAGCAGCGGCTGCTGGCGTTCGGCGGGGTGTACGGGCTGGTCGAGGGGCGGCTCGTGGGGGTGAGTCGGCACGAGCCGTGCCCGCCGGACGAGGGGGCGTTGCTGGTGCTCTCCCCCGCCGGGCCGCTGACCGGGCTGCGCGGGATGCACGCGTTGTGCGTGCAAGCCCTCGCGGTCGCGTCGGCGCGGGGCGCGCACGGGGTGCGGCCGCTCGTCGACCTCGCGGTGGAGACGGCGCTGGCCGCGCAGCCCGCGATGGCGGCCACCCTGGCCGACGAGTTCCTGCGGCCGCTGGACCCCAAGAGCGCGTTCCACCACGAGCTGGTCGCGACGGCGTTGTGCTACCTCGACCACGGGCGGCGGATCGGCGCGGCGGCGGCCGTGCTGCACCTGCACGCCAACACCGTCCGCTACCGCCTCGACCGGCTGGCGGAGCTCACCGACGTCGACCTGGCCGACGTCCCCGGCCGGTCCCACGTGCTCACCACCCTCGGGACGTGGTGGGCGCTGCGCACGTGGAGCGACCGCGGGACGCCGGGGAGGTGACCCGGCCGTCAGCGCTTCATGGCGTCGAACATGCCCGGCTCGTACGAGCCCGCCGGGGTGCGCGCGATGACGTTGAGCCGGTTGGCCGCGTTGATCAGGGCGAGCAGGCAGAGCAGACCGGCGATCTGGTCGTCGTCGTAGTGCTTGCGCACCGCGGCCCACGTGTCGTCCGACACGCCCTGGTGGGTGTCGGCGAGCCGGGTCCCCTCCTCGGCGAGCGCCAACGCGGCGCGTTCCGCGTCGGTGAACACGGTGGCCTCGCGCCAGGCGGCGACGAGGTTGAGCCGGACCGCCGACTCGCCCGCGGCGGCCGCGTCCTTGGTGTGCATGTCGGTGCAGAAGCCGCAGCCGTTGATCTGGCTGGCGCGCAACGACACCAGCTCCTGGGTGGCCTTGGGGAGGGGCGACTGGTCGATGACCAGGCTGGCCGCCACGAAGCGCTTGCCGAACTTCGCGGCGATGTCGTTGCCGAACAGGTCGAATCGGGCGTTCATGATCTCGTCCTCACTCGTGGTGTCGCACTGGATGACCACAAGACGCACCGCACCCCGTGCGCCGTGACAGGGCGGGAGGGTGACGAGGGCAACAGGGCGGTGCTGTCACAGAACGGCGGCGGCCGGCGTCTGCTGGACGTCACAGCTGGGGAGTGAACAGGAGTCACCATGCGCCCGAACGACCAATCCGCCACGACGGCCTTCGTCGCCCACCGGAACCTGCTGTTCACCGTGGCCTACGAGATGCTGGGCTCCGCGGCCGACGCGGAGGACGTGTTGCAGGAGACGTGGCTGAAGTGGGCGGGCGTCGACCTCGACACCGTGCGGGACCAGCGCGCGTACCTGGTCCGGATCACCACCCGGCAGGCACTCGACCGGCTGCGCGCGCTCGGCCGCCGCAAGGAGACCTACGTCGGGCCCTGGCTGCCCGAGCCGCTGCTGACCGCGCCGGACGTGGCGGAGGACGTCGAACTGGCCGAGAACGTGTCCATGGCGATGCTGCTGGTCCTGGAGACGCTCGCGCCGACCGAACGGGCGGTGTTCGTGCTGCGCGAGGTGTTCGACCTGGGGTACGACGAGATCGCCGACGCCGTCGACAAGACCCCCGCCGCCGTGCGCCAGATCGCGCACCGGGCGCGGGCGCACGTCGCGGCCCGCCGACCGCGCGAGGTCGTGTCCCCGACCGAGAACCTCGCCGCGTTCGAGGCGTTCCGGCGGGCCGCGGAGACCGGTGACCTGAACGGCCTGCTCGCCCTGCTCGCGCCGGACGTGGTGTTCCTGGCCGACGGCGGCGGGGTCAAGCAGGCCGTGCCGCGACCGGTCGTGGGGGCGGACAAGGTGGCCCGGCTGATGGTCATCGGACTGGGCCGCATCGCCGAGACGACGATGTCCCTGGGCACGGTGCAGGTCAACGGCCACCCGGCGCTGGTCGTCCGGCAGGACGGCGAGATCGACACCGTGATGGCGCTCCGCGTGGACGGCGGGCTCGTGACCGGTGTCTACGCCGTCCGCAACCCGGCGAAGCTGTCGCACGTGGACCGGGAGACGGCCCTGCACCGCTGACCCCCGTTCGAGCGGTTTGCCGTTGCGCGACAGGGGGCATCCCCGGTTCAGCACCGCTTCCGCGAACCGAGAGAAGGCGAACACCATGGGGCTCGACGACAAGTTCGACGCCAAGGCCGATCAGCTCAAGGGCAAGGCCAAGGAAGGCGTCGGCAGCGCGACGGACGACGAGGGCCTCGAGGCCGAGGGCAAGGGCGACCAGGCCAAGGGCCACGTGAAGGAAGCCGTGGAGAAGGTCAAGGACATCTTCAAGGGCTGACCGCGTTTCGAGAGCTTTCCGTGGCCGGGCGACCAGGGGTCGTCCGGCCACGACGCGTTTCGGGTCCTCTGTGGAGGGTTCCGCCGCTCCGGGCGGGGTATCCGAGTGGCATGTCAACGGTCGAGATCGAGATCCCCAGCCCACCGGAGCAGGTGTACGCCGTGCTCGCCGACGGCTGGACGTACGCGGGGTGGGTGGTCGGCGCGACGCACATCCGCGACGTGGACGAGCACTGGCCCGAGGTCGGCTCCCGGATCCACCACAGCGTCGGCGCGTGGCCGTTGCAGCTCCAGGACGAGACGCGGGTGCGCTCGGTGAAGCCGGGCACGTCGCTCGACCTGGACGCCAAGGCGTGGCCCTTCGGCGTCGCGCACGTGCGGTTCGAGCTGAGCCCCACGCCCAACGGCGGCACGCGGGTCACCATGGCGGAGAAGGCGGTCAGCGGTCCCGGCGCGCTGCTGCCGGAGGCGGCGCAGGCGTTGTTCCTGGCACCGCGCAACACCGAGACCCTCAAACGGCTGGCGGACGTGGTCGCTCACCGGTAGACGGCCCGCAGCGCGGCGCCCACCACCGCCCGGTAGGCGCCGCCCGCGTGGCCGTCGCGCGCGAGCGCGGCCCGTGCCGCGTTCGCCCCGCACGCGCCGTGCACACCGCCGCCCGGATGCGCCGACGCGCCCGCCAGGAACAGCCGGTCGACGGGGGTGTCCGAACGGGACAGTCCCGGCGTCGGGCGGAACACCAGCTGCTGGTGGATGCTCGACGTGCCCGCGTTGATGGCCCCTCCGACCACGCTGGGGTTGCGCTCCTCCAAGTCCGCAGGCCCGCTCACGGCGCGCGCGAGCACCAAGTCGCGGAATCCCGGCGCGTGCCGCTCCACGACCTCCTCGACGCGGTCGGCCTGCCGCTGGAGCCGGTCCGGCGACCACACCTCGTCGCGCGGCACGTGCGTGTAGGCCCAGACCGACTCCGTGCCCGCGGGCGAGCGGGTCGGGTCGGCCGTGGTCATCTGGCCCAGCAGCAGGAACGGCGTGCTCGGCACCCGGTCGCACGCCAGGTCGTTCGCGAAGCCCGCCAGTCCGTCGAGGTCGGCTCCCAAGTGGACGGTCCCCGCCAGCCGGGCGTTCTCCGACGTCCACGGGATCGGCCCGGACAGCGCCCAGTCGACCTTGACCGTGGCGTCGTCCCACTCGAAGTCGGCCAGGTCCTCCAGCAGGCGCGCGGGCAGGTGCTCCTCCCCGACCAGGTCCAGGTACAGCAGCGGCGCGGGCACGTCGGCCAGCACCGCCTTGCGGGCGCGCACCAGCCCGCCCTGCGCGTCCCGCACGCCCAGCGCGCGGCCACCGGCCACGACCACCTGCCGCACGGGCCGTCCGCACTCCACCCGGCCGCCGCGGGATTCGAGCCTGCGCACGAGGGCGGCGATCACCTCCCCCGCGCCGCCCTGGGGCACCGGGAACCCGACCTCCTGGCCGAGCATCGCGAGCAGCCAGCCGAACACGGCCCCGCCCGCCTGGTCCGGGCCGAGGTCGGTGTGCAGGGCGTTGCCCGCCAGCAGGATCCGCGCGCCGTCGCCGTGGAAGCGCTCCGCCCCGAACCGGCGCACCGGCTGCACGGCCATCCGCGCGAACCGCAGCCCCTCGGCCACGCCCAGTTCCCGCAGCAGCCGCGTCCCCGAGCGGACCGGCGGGAACGGTCCGAGGAGCGCGCCGAGCAGGTCGTCGCGGAGGCGCTGCCACCGGGCGAACTCGGCCAGCCACGCGTCACCGTCGCGCGCGTCGAACTCCCCCACCGACGCGGCCGTCCGCTCCAGGTCCCTGGACAGCAGGGCGGACCGGCCGTCGGGGAACACGTGCGCGAGCACCTCCGGGGCGTGCGACCAGCGCAGGCCGTGGTCCTCCAGTCCAAGCGCGCCCAGGGCGGGCGAGGCGACGCCCAGCGGGTAGAAGGCGCTGAACAGGTCGTTGCGGAAGCCCGGCGCGGTGATCTCCGCGGTCCGGACCGCCCCGCCGGGCGTCTCGGCGGCTTCCAGCACCAGCACGTCCCAGCCCTGGTCGGCCAGCACGTTGGCGGCGACCAGGCCGTTGGGCCCCGAGCCGATGACGACCGCGTCGACGGTCACCGGGCCCGCAGGCAGAACGAGAGGGCGAGGTGGTTCACCGTCGCGGGGACGTCCGGGGTCATCGAGACGGCCGAGGTGGGCACGGCGGTGTGGTGCTCCAGCAGCGCCGCGAGGGCCGTGGTGGCCGCGTCGAGGTCGTAGCCGAAGGGCCTCAGCGCCGGGTTCTCCTCGGCTTCGCCGTCGAGCCAGATCCGCGGCTGGAAGCGGTTGGCGTAGGTGAGGGTCTGCCAGTCGCGGTGGAAGAACGGGGTGTGCACGACCAACGTGGTGCCAGCGGGCAGTTCCACGTCACCCCAGGTCGTGGGCTCGGTGGTGCGGTGGACCAGCAGCGGCTCGGCGGGCCACAGCCGCCCGGACTCCAGCACCGCGGCGCGCGTCTGGTCCAGCTCGTGCGGGTGGTCCTGGTCGAGTTCCGCCCGCAGGGGTTCGGCCTCGTGCGGGTAGGAGGCCACCAGGTGCAGCGCGCGGAACGCGACCACGGCGGTGGCGTCGGCCTGGGGCCATCCTCCGGCGAAGCACGCCCAGTCCAGCGACCCGGTCGCGTCGGCGTGGCGCACCACGAGGTCCATGCCGTGCCGCACGGCCGTCCGGTCGACCACGGCGGGCTCGGGGACCCGGTCGAGGACGCGGGCGACGTCGGTCGGGTCGACCAGCAGCACCACGTCCCGCCCCGCGATCCGCAGTCGGACCGGCGCGCCGTCGTGCTCGGTCCGAAGGTGCTGCATCGCGCCGATGGCCGAGGCGTCCCACTGGCGTTTCTGGGCGACCGCGAGCCCGGCCCGGCCGTGGGCGGCCAGCGCGGGCAGCACCACCTGCCGCGCGACGCGGAGCGCGTCCGAGGTGGACGCGCGCACCGGCGACTTGCCCGTGGCGGACGCCCTCACGCGGCGCGGGTGGTGCAGCGGGTGCGTGGACAGGTGTTCGGCCATGTGCCGGGGATACCGCACGCCGACCGGCGCAAACCGCCGAAGTTTGCCCGTCACCCGTCGGGGAACCCCAGGCCGCCGGGCGTGCGGCCCGGCCAGGACCGAGGAGTGGGCGTGACCGAAGGCGTGCAGGACGTCGACACGGCGAAGATGGACGAGGAACTCGCCCGGACGCAGGAGTTGATCGACGAGGCCAAGGAGTCGGCCGAGGAACTGGCCGAGACCAACCCCGACCCGTACGAGACCGACGCCGAGGTCCGCGAGGACACCCGGTAGGAGCTGGTCAGGGCAGGTCGTCGGCGGTCACGAGGGCGTGGACCGGCAGCAGGCCCGGTGACCGGAACTGGTCGACGACCACGGCGCACCCGACCAGGTCCGCGCCCGCCGCGACCAGCAGGTCCCGCACCGCCAGCGCCTGGCTGCCGGTCTCGATCCAGTCGTCCACGAGCAGGAGGCGGTCGCCCGGCGCGACCGACGCCCGCTGGATCCGCAGCGCGTGCCGGATCCCCCGGTAGTCCGGGGCCGTCTCCCGGACGAGCTTCTCCCCCGGCAGCATCCCGGCCGCCTTGCGCACCGGGACGAACCCCACCCCGAGTTCCACCGCGGCGGCCCCGCCGAGCAGGAACCCGCGCGACTCGATCCCGCACACGGCCGTGATGCCGGCCTCCCGGAACGGCGACACCAGCGCGTGGACGGCGGCCTTGAAGGCGGGCCCGTCGCGGAACAGCGGCCACAGGTCCGCGTGGCCGCCGACCCACCGGAACCGGTCCAGCACGAGCTCGCGCGCGGTGGTCGTCATGACGCCGGATCCTCACGCACCCGCCGCGCCGGGGCGACCGGGTTTCGGTCACCGACGCCGACCCGAGCGCTTGAAGCGCTGCCGCAGGGTGGCGAGCGCCACGGCGACCAGCAGCATCAGTCCACTCGCGACGGTCTGGTAGTAGCTCGGCACGGCCAGCAGGACCATGCCGTTGTTGAGGGTGCCGACGATGAGCACGGCGAGGAACGTGCCGCGGATGCGGCCGGTCCCGCCGAGGATGCTCGTGCCGCCCAGGAGCACGGCCGTGATGACCTGGAACTCGTAGGTCGTCGCCGCGCCGGAGGCCGCCGAGCCCGCCATGCCGACGAGCAGGATGCCCCCGACCGCGGCGAACAGTCCGCTGACGGCGAAGATCCCGATCTGGTAGCGCCCGATCGGCAGCCCGGCCAGCAGGCTGGCCCTGGGGTTCGCGCCGATCGCGAACAGGTTGCGGCCGACCACCGTGTACCGGGCGACGAACGCGGCCGCGCCGAACGCCGCCAGCATGACCAGCACGCTGTACGGGACGCCGAGGAGCCTGCCCGAGCCGAGGCCGAGCAGGAAGTCGTCGCGCACGAGGATCTCGCTGCCGTCGGTGATGACGTAGGCGATGCCGCGGAACACCGAGAGCGCGCCGATCGTGGTGATGATCGGGTTGACGCCGAGCACGACGCTGAAGACGCCGTTGAAGAACCCTCCCGCCAGGCCGATCAGCAGGCCGCCGAGGATCGCCACGCCGACCGGCCAGCGACCGATCTCGGTGAACCACACCGTCGACACGGCCGACAGCGCGGCGGCGCTGCCGACGGACAGGTCGAGTGCGCCGGTGGTGAGGATGAGCGTGCCGACGGCGGCGATGGTGCCGACCACGCTCACGGCCATGAGG
The DNA here is from genome assembly GCF_042738955.1 of Umezawaea sp. NPDC059074. Classification (NCBI taxonomy): domain Bacteria; kingdom Bacillati; phylum Actinomycetota; class Actinomycetes; order Pseudonocardiales; family Pseudonocardiaceae; genus Umezawaea; species Umezawaea sp. NPDC059074. Next base: position 10,842 of record NZ_JBHYHC010000153.1, on the reverse strand, counting down.
AGGTTGGTCAGGTTCCCGGCCGTGAGGTAGTACGGCGACGCCACGCCGAAGAACGCCGCCAGCGCGAGCAGCACCCCGAGCAGCGCGCCGTCCTCGACGCGGTCCGGGGTGAGCAGCGTCCGACGTCGGGGCGCGGTCACCGGGAGTGCTTCGGTCATCGGACGGGCTCCTTCACGGGGGCGGGTGGGCGGAGGGCCGTCGCGGTCAGGGCGGCCTCGGTGACCGCGGCCCCGGCGAGTTCGCCGACGACCCGGCCGCGGGACAGGACGTAGACGCGGTCGCAGACCGCCGCGGTCTCCTCCGGGTCGGCGCTGAACAACACCACCGCCCGCTCGTGGTCCACTGTGGACACCCAGTCGCGCAGGCGGTGGTGGATCTCGGCCTTCGCGCCGACGTCGACGCCCCTGGTCGGCTCGGTGAGCAGCAGCAGGCGGAGGTCGGGGCGGCGCATCCACCGGGCCAGCACCACCTTCTGCTGGTTGCCGCCGGACAGCTCGTTCGCGGGCTGTCCGGCCGAGCGCAAGGCGACCCCGGCGGCGCGCAGCACGGCGTCGGCCAGGCGGACCTCGGCGCGTGGCGCGACGAGCCCGCGGCTGCCCCGGTCCGGTGCGCCGAGCAGCAGGTTCTCCGCCAACGGGAGGCCGAGGGCCAGTCCTTCGTCCTTGCGGTCGGCCGGGACGAACCCCGTTCCGCGCGCGATCGCCTCGCGCGGGGAACGGGGAGCCGTGCGCGCGCCACCGGACTCGACCGTGCCGACGACGTCGTGGCGCAGCCCGAACACCGCTTCGGCGAGCTGCTGCTGACCCGCGCCCAGCAGGCCGAAGAACCCGACCACCTCCCCGGCACAGGCGTGCGCGGTGACGTCGTGGACCACGCCGACGCCCACGCCGTCGAGGGACAGGATCCGGTGCCCGCCAACGGGAACCGCGTGCCGGACCACCTCGTCAGGCACGTGCCCGACGATCTCGGCGATCAGCGTGTCCCTGGTGTGCGCGGACCGGGGGCCGTGGCTGACGCGCTCGCCGTCGCGCAGCACGGTCACGTCGTCGGCGATGGCGAGCACCTCGTCGAGCCGGTGGCTCACGTAGAGCACCGCCACCCCCTGCCGGGCGATGCGCCCGACGAGGTCGAGGAGCCGGTCGATCTGCGCGGGCGGCAGGGCGGCCGTGGGCTCGTCCATCACCAGCACGCGGGTGTCGCCCGGCGACAACGCGCGGGCGATCTCCACGAGCTGCTGGTCGGCCACCTCCAGCTCGCCGACCCGGTCGTCGAGGCCGAACTCCGCGCCCACGAGGTCCAACGCCCGCTGGGCCGTGGCGCGCAGCCGGTCGCGGCGCAGCACGCCCCATCGGGTCCCCGGCAGCCTGCCGAGCGCCAGGTTCTCGGCGACCGACAGCACCGGGGCGAGTTCCAACTCCTGGTGCAGCACGCTGATGCCGAGCCGTCGCGCGTCGGCGGGGTGGGCGAGGTCGACCGTGCGGCCCTCCCACGCCAGGGTGCCCGCCGTCGGCCGGACGAGCCCGCCGAGGCACTTGATCAGCGTGCTCTTGCCCGCCCCGTTCTCGCCCAGCAGCGCGTGCACCCGGCCGGCGCGCAGGACCAGGTCGACGTCCCGGAGGGCGTGGACGCCGCCGAACCGGACGTCGATCCCCCGCGCTTCCAGCACGGCCGTCATGACGGGTACAGCTCGTCGACGTTGGACGGGTCCACGAACCGCACCTTGGACGGCTCGCTGAGGTCCGGGACCTTCTCGCCGCCGAGGACCTTCCCGCCCAGCGCCACGATCTCGCCGCCCCAGCTGTCCGGGAACAGGCTGGCGGTGCCCACGACCGCCCCGCCCGCCTTGCGGATCTCGGGGAGGATCGAGGCCTCGCCGCCGGTGCTGGCGATGAGCACGTCCTGCTCACGGCCCGCGGCGCGGGCGGCGTTGACGGCGGCGATCGAGTACTGGTCCAGGTGCGACCAGATCAGCAGCTTGCGGTCGGGGTTCGAGACCAGGAACGAGTTCACGACCTGCGTCGCGACCGCGGTGTCGTTCTTGTCCGCGCCCTGCACGATCTCGATGCTCGGGAACGCCTTCTTCAGCGCCGCCTCCGCGCCCGCCCCGCGGGCGAGGTTCGCCGCGCCGCCCTCGGGGAAGTTGAGGATCAGCGCCTTGGTGACCGCGGCCGGGCCGAAGCGCTCGGTCGCGGCCTTGGCCAGCCCCTCGCCGCCCAGCGTGCCGACCTTGGTGTTGTCGATCGCGTAGAGGGGCGCGCCGTCGGTGGGGAACTGGACGCTGAGCACCGGCACGTGGGCGTCGGCCATGATCTTGCTGATCTGCTTGTTGCTCTCGGGGTGCAGGTTGTACTCGATGAACAGCGCGGGCTTGCGGACGGCCGTCGTCCGCGCGTGCTCCACGGCGGTCGTCGCGTCGGCCTTGTTGTCCAGGACCGTGAGGTCCCAGCCCTTCTCCTGCGCGGCTTTCTGCACCGACGCCGTGACGGCGGCCGAGAAGCCGATCCCGCCGGACGCCTGGGCGAACACCACCTGCGGTCTGCCCGGTTGCGCAGCCGGTGCGGCGCCGCAGGCTGCCACCAGTGCCAGCGCGCCGACCGCGGCCAGTGATCTCCAGACCGTGAACTTGGACATCGTCGTCTCCGTTCGACTGCTGCGCCTCGACTCCACCCCGAGCCAAAATTGGCTAAGCCGCTTGGCCAATATGCTGGGATCCGGTCAGGAGCTTTGTCAACAGCCGAGACGACATCGGAACACGCGAAAAAAGCCGCCACCACCGTGCGGGACGGTGGTGGCGGCGTTCGGTCGGGCGTTCGGGGCGTCAGCCGCCCATGTGGGCGACCAGTGCGTCCTGGTGGGTCTTCAACGCGGCGAGCAGCGCGTCCCGGTCACCGGCGCGCAGCGCGGCGACCACGGGCTCGTGCAGCGCGATCTGCTTCTCGAACTCCGCGCCCTTGAGCCACTTCGGCAGTTCGTTGGCGGCTATCCACCGCTCGTACGCCTTGCCGACCACGGCCCCGTGCGCGCTCTCGAACAGGCTCGTCAGGTACCGGTTCCCGGCGAGCCGGATCAGCTCGACGTGGAAGTTGGTGTCCGCCGCGATCCACTCGGGGGCGCTCCCCCGCGCGCGCCGCAACCGGGCCAGCGCCTCCTCCAACGCGGTGGTGTCCAAGGACTCCGCGCTCAGGATGTCGCTGACGGCCCCCTGCTCCAGCAGGTAGCGCAGCTTGACCATCTCGTCGACCGAGTCGGGCTCCAGCATGATCATCATCTGGAAGCTCTCGCCGACCGCCGCCCCCGGCTTGCGCAGCACGAACGCGCCCGCCCCCGGCCGGATGTCGATCAACCCCATCACCGCGAGGCTGCGCAACGCCTGGCTCACCGTCGGCCGTGAACTGCCGACCAGTTCGGCCAGCCGCCGCTCGCTGGGCAGCCGAGCGCCCTCGGCGAGGTCGTTGGCGACGATGTAGTCGCGCACCTGGTCGGCCACGCGGTCGGCGATGCGGCTGACCGGCTCCACCTGGAAGGTGCGCGCGAACTGGTCGTCCAGCGCGCGCTTCCCGGACACGTCTGCCACTCCACCACCCGGTTCACCTGGTTCACAGTGGCCAATTGGCCTGGCCAGTACCGTAGGGGCGGCGGATCACCGCGGTCAAGGCGACGCGCGGTCGAGCAGGCGGCGGGCGCGCAGCAGGACCGGGCGGTCGACCATCCGCCCCCGGTGGGCGACCGCGGAGCCGTCCCCGGCCGCCGCGACGACCTCCCGAGCCCATGCCACCTGGTCCGGGGTCGGGGCCAGGGCCGCGTGCACGACGGCGATCTGACGGGGGTGGACGCAGAGCTTGCCGGTGAACCCCAGGTCGACGGCGTGCCGCGTGTCGTCGGCGAGCAGGTCCGGATCGTCCAGCGCGGTCGTGACGCCGTCCAGCGGGGGCGCGCACCCCGCCGCGGCGGACGCCAGCACCAACGCCGTGCGCACGGCCAACAGTGCTTGCCGGGAGGACGGGTCGACGCCGAGTTCGGCGGACAGGTCGATGTGCCCGAAAGCCGCCCGCACCACGCCGGGGGCTTCGCAGATCCGCCGCGCGTCCAGGACTCCGGCGGTGGTCTCGACCAGGACGATGACGGCCGTGCCCAGCGCCTCCGCGTCGTCCGGGCTTTCGGCCTTGGGCAGCATGATCGCCCGTGGCCGACCCGCCAGCGCGGTGACATCTGCCTCGTGCCACGGCGTGCCGACGGCGTTGATCCGCACCACGGCGTCGTTCCCGGCGTCGAGCCACGCCACGACGTGCTCGCGCGCGGTGTCCTTGCGGTCTGGGGCGACGGCGTCCTCCAGGTCGAGCACGACCGCGCCCGCGCCCGCGGCCGCCGCCTTGGCAAACCGGTCAGGCCGGTCGCCGGGCACGAACAGCAGCGTGCGCGCGTCGGCGAGACCGCGGGTCACGCGAACACCGCCGCGCACCGCCACCGCTGCACCGGCCCGGACTCGGACTCGGTCTCCACGAGCAGCCACGCCAGACCACCCCCGGCGGGCAATGATTCGGTCGACTCCACGGTCACGGTGCTGGTCAGCGAGTCGCCCTCGTGCACGGGAGCGAGGTGGTCGCAGCCGTCCCAGGCCACGACGGTCACGAGGGTCGGCAGCGCCCGGCAGACCTGCGCGAACGCGATCCCGACGGTGTGCCCGCCGTAGACCAGCCGCCGCCCGCCCGCAGCGGCCGCGTCGTGGTGCACGGCCGCGGTGTTGAGCGTGAGCCGGGCCAGTTCGGGCGCGGAACCCACCACGTCCGCCCCGACCACGCGCACCACCCGACCGGGGTGGAGATCGGCGAAGTGCTCACCCCGCACCCGGTCGCGGAACACGTCCAGCCGCCACGACGCCACCGCCGCGCCCGTGCCCACTGTGGACGCCGTGCCCTCGTCCAGCGGCTCGTGGTGACCCGTGTCGACGTCCGGGTCGCCCAGCGGGATCATCGCGCAGCGGCGGAAGTCGAGCACCGGGCGGGAGTCCTGGTCGACCGTGCGGATCCGCAGCACCGCCAGCCCGGTGGGCCGCCTGCCCGGCTTCGGCCGGTTCTGCCGCAGCCCCACGACCTCCGTCGTGGTGGACAGCGTGTCGCCGATCAACGGGAACCGGTGGAACACCAGGTCGCGGTAGAACAGGTTGGCGCGCACGTGGTGGGTCACCAGGGTCGACTGCCCGATCGCCAGGTCCCACACGAGCGCCGGGTGGACCAGGGGCGCTCCCCCGGTGACGGCGCGCGCCAGCCCCTCGTCCAGCGGCAGCCGGAGCCGGTCGCCGACGATCGCCTGGTGCGTCGCGGCATGACCGGTGGTCACGGTGACCGACGGGGCGGTGTCGAACACCGCGCCGAGCGCGAGTTCTTCGAAGAACGGTCCCTGCGCGAGTTCCACCGGCGTTCTCCTTGAGGGTCGATTTGTACGGCCAAATCTCCCCTGAGTGCCACCGCCATGTCAACGAGGCCCGCACAAGTCACACCGCAGAGCGTTGACAGGACCGGAGCAAGCTTGACAAATTGGCCGTACATATCTGAGGAGCGCCGATGGGATCGATCGCCGAAACCCTGGCCGGGTGGGCTCACGACCTCGTGCCCACCGCGGACGACCTGGCCCTCGCCGACCGCTCGTTGCGCGACACGGTGGCCGTGACCCTCGCCGCGCGCACGGATCCCCTGGCCACGCTCGTCGCCGGACAACCAGACGCCGCGCGCTGGGCGGCGGTGGGCCACGTCCTGGACTTCGACGACCTCCACCTGCCGTCCACGGCCCACATCAGCGTGGTGTGCGTGCCCGCGACGCTCGCGGTCGGCGGTGACGCCCGCGCGTACCTCGCCGGAGCCGGGGTGATGGCCCGCCTCGGTGTCGCGCTCGGCTGGGACCACTACTCGGCGGGCTGGCACGCCACCTGCACCGCGGGAGCGCCCGCCGCCGCTGTCGCCGCCTCGGTGGCGCTGGGCCTGGACGCGGAGCGGATCGCTACCGCGATGGCACTGGCGATCCCCGCGGCCGGAGGCGTGCAACGGGCGTTCGGCACGTCCGCCAAGGCCCTCCAAGTCGGCTTCGCCGCCGACGCGGGCGTGCGCGCCGCCCGACTGGCCGCCGCCGGGGCGACGGCGGACCCGCTCGCGGTGGACGACTGGCTGCGGCTCCTCGGCGGCGACCCGGACCGCGTGGACGTGACCGGTCCCGCGATCCCCGGCGGACTGGCGGTCAAGGTGTTCCCCTGCTGCTACGCCCTCCAACGGCCCATCAGCGCCCTTCTGGGCCACGAGCTGACCACCGGCGACGCCACCGCGATCCACGTGCGCACCCCGGCGAGCGCCGTGCGGCCGTTGGCGCACCACCGGCCGACGACCGGCCTCCAGGCCAAGTTCAGCCTGGAGTACGCCCTCGCCTCCGCGCTGCTGGACCCCTACCCCGGTTTCGCCGCCTTCGCCGACGCCGCCGTCGCCCGCCCCGAGGCGCAACGCCTGCTGCGCCTGGTGACGACCACCGAGACCCCCGGCGGTGACGGGTTGCTGGCGGGCTCCACCGACATCACCGTCACCACGGCCGACGGCACGCGCCACGACGTGAGCCTGTCCCGACCGACCGGCTCACCCGACCGGCCGCCGTCACCGTCCGATGTGGACGCCAAGATCGCCGACTGCGGCCCCGACGTGCCCGCCCTGCTGGCCGGGCTCGACTGGGCGCGGGCCGCGGCGGTCCTGACCGAGCACGTGCCCGCCGACCGAGGAGTCCGCTGATGGCCCTGCCGCCGCCCCTGAGCGGGGTGACCGTCGTCAGCCTCGAGCAGGCCGTCGCCGCGCCCTACGCGACCCGCCAGCTCGCCGACCTCGGCGCGCGGGTGATCAAGGTCGAACGGCCGGGCGGCGGGGACTTCGCCCGCCGGTACGACGAGACCGTGCACGGCCAGTCCAGCTACTTCGTGTGGCTCAACCGGTCCAAGGAGTCGCTCACCCTGGACGTGAAGAAACCCGCCGGGCGCGCGGTCCTGGAGGAACTGCTGGCCGACGCGGACGTGCTGGTGCAGAACCTCGGTCCTGGTGCGGCCGCCCGGCTGGGCGTCGACGCCGCCGCGCTCGCCGAGCGGCACCCGCGGCTGATCGTGTGCACGATCTCCGGGTACGGCGGGGACGGGCCGTGGGCCGACCGCAAGGCCTACGACCTGCTGGTGCAGGCCGAGACCGGGCTGGTGTCGTTGACCGGCGGTCCCGACGAGCCCGCGAAGGCGGGGATCTCGGTGGCCGACATCGCCGCCGGGGCGCACGCCTACAGCGGCGTCCTCGCGGCGCTGTACCGGCGGGCGACCACGGGGCACGTGTCGGCCGTGGACGTGTCGCTGTTCGAGGCGCTGGCCGAGTGGATGGGGTCGCCCGCCTACTACACCCGCTACGGCGGGACGCAGCCCGCGCGGGTGGGCGCGCAGCACGCGACCATCGCGCCCTACGGCCCGTACACCGCCGCGGACGGCGAGACCGTGCTGCTGGCGATCCAGAACGAGCGCGAGTGGGACGCCTTCTGCCTCACCGTCCTGGACGACCCGGCGCTCGCGGTCGACCCGCGGTTCGCGACCGGCTCCGCCCGCGTCGCCCACCGGGAGGCGCTCAACGCCGTGGTGGCGGCGCGGTTCGCCGGGCTCGACACGGCGACGGCGGTGGCCCTGCTCGACCGGGCGGGCGTCGCCAACGCGCGGCTGAACACCGTGGCCCAGTTCCTCGACCACCCCGTGCTCGCGGCCCGCGGCCGGTGGCGGACGGTCGGCACGCCCGGCGGTGACGTCGAGGCGCTGCTGCCGCCCGCCGACCTGCGCGACCACGACCCGGTGATGGACCCGGTACCCGCGCTCGGCGAGCACACCGACGACATCCTGCGGTCCCTTGGCCGCTCCGACCCCGCCATCGCCGCGCTGCGCGCCGATGGCGTCATCTGACCCGAGGACGGCGACGTGACCAGGCTCAACGAGGAAGAACAGGCGATCGTCGACACCGTGCGCGACTTCGTGGACCGCGAGGTCCGCCCGGTCGCCCGCGACCTCGACCACGGGAACACCTACCCGGAGAAGCTGATCGAGCAGATGAAGCGGCTCGGCGTGTTCGGGCTCGCGATCCCCGAGCCCTACGGCGACGTGGCGGTGTCCGCGCCCTGCTACGTGGAGGTCACCGAGCAGCTGGCCCGCGGCTGGATGAGCCTGGCGGGCGCGATGGGCGGGCACACCGTCGTCGCGAAGCTGCTGCTGGCGTTCGGCACCGAGGAGCAGAAGCGGCGGTACCTGCCGAGGATGGCGACCGGCGAGGTGCGCGCGACGATGGCGCTCACCGAGCCGGGCGGCGGCTCGGACCTCCAGGCGCTCACCACGCACGCTCGGCGCGACGGCGACGACTACGTGGTGAACGGGTCCAAGACGTGGATCACCAACGCCCGCCGCTCGCAGCTGATCGCGCTGCTGTGCAAGACGGACCCGAAGGCCGAGCCGAAGCACCGGGGCATCAGCATCCTGCTCGTCGAGCCCGGTCCGGGGTTCACCGTGTCCAAGGACCTGCCGAAGCTGGGCTACAAGGGCGTCGAGAGCTGCGAGCTGTCGTTCGCGGACTACCGGACGTCCGCCGACGCGCTGCTCGGCGGCGTCGAGGGCCGCGGGTTCGCGCAGATGATGAAGGGGTTGGAGATCGGCCGCATCCAGGTCGCGTCCCGCGCGCTGGGCGTGGCGCGCGCCGCGCTGGACGACTCGCTGAAGTACGCGCAGGAGCGCGAGTCGTTCGGCAAGCCGATCTGGCGGCACCAGTCCGTCGGCAACCACCTCGCCGACATGGCCACGAAGTACACCGCGGCCCGCCAGCTCGTGCTGATGGCCGCCGAGCGCTACGACGCGGGCGACCGGTGCGACCTGGAGGCGGGGATGGCGAAGCTGTTCGCCTCCGAGGCGGCGATGGAGATCGCGCTCACCGCCGTGCGCGTGCACGGCGGCTACGGCTACTCCACCGAGTTCGACGTCGAGCGCTACTTCCGCGACGCCCCGCTGATGATCGTCGGCGAGGGCACGAACGAGATCCAGCGCAACGTCATCGTGGCGCAGCTCGTGGCCAGGGGAGGCGTGACGACCTGACACAATCGGCTTCCGACGACAGGGGCGGCGAGGTGGCGGTGACGAGCGAGGCGGCGTACAAGGTGCTCGCGCGCACGCTGCGGTCCGCGCTGCTCCAGCGGCGCTACGCGGACGGCTCGCCGCTGCCCACCGAGGCCCAGTTGGCGGCCGAGCACGACGTCAGCAGGCAGACCGTCCGGCGCGCGTTCCACGACCTGGTCGCCGAGGGGTTGGTGCACCGCGTGCCGGGGCGCGGCACGTTCGCCAGCCCCAGGGACGGCCGGTACCTGCGCCAGTTCGGCTCCATCGAGGACCTGATGGGCCTGTCGCAGGACACCCGGCTGGAGGTGCTGCGACCGCTGCGCCGCCAGGTGGACGTGGAGGCGGCGGGCAGGCTGCGGCTGGAGACCGACGCCGTGCACACGGTCGTGTTCCTGCGCTCGCACAACGGCGAACCGTTCTGCCACACCACCGTGCACCTCTCCCCCGCCGCGGGCGCGGCGCTCGCGGGCGTGCCGGAGCTGGGCGCGGCGGGCGCGGACAGCGAGGTCACCGTCATCGGCCTGCTGGACACGCGGCTGCCGGAGCCGATCGCCGAGGCGGAGCAGAGCATCACCGCGGCGGCGGCCGATCCGGCGCTGGCCGCCGCGCTGGGGTGCCCGGTCGGGGCTCCCCTGCTGCGGATCGACCGGATCTACCTCACCACCTCCGGTGTGCCCGTGGAGCTGGCCGTCAGCCACTTCCTGCCGGAGCAGTACTCGTACCGCGTGAAGCTGCGCCGCGGTCTCGGCTGATCCCCGCTCGACAGGTCTTCTTCCGGCCTGCCCTCCTGTGCTTGAATTGGCAAAGTGGCTTGGCCAATTCAAGGGATGGTGACCATGGACGTCGGCGTGGGTCTGCCCAACACCGTCGTGGGAGTGACCCGGCGGGAGCTGCTGGACTGGGCGGTGCGGGCCGAGGAGCTGGGCGCGAGTTCGGTGGCGTGCGTCGACCGGCTGGTGTACCCGAGCTGGGACACCCTCACCGCGCTCGCGGCCGCCGCGGCGGTGACCGAGCGGGTCGACCTGCTCGCGAGCGTGCTCGTGGCCCCGTTGCGCACCAACACCGCGCTGCTGGCGAAGCAGGTGCAGACCGTGGACGCCCTCAGCGAGGGCAGGCTGGTGCTCGGTGTGGGCGTGGGGCGGCGGCCGGACGACTACGAGCGCTCCGGCGTCGACTTCCACCGCCGGGGTCGGGTCCTCGACGCCACGCTGACCGAGCTGGCCGGGTTCGCGGCGGGTGAGGTCGGGCCGGGTGGGACGCCCACCCGCGTGCTCGTCGGCGGGCAGTCCGAGGCCACGCTGCGCAGGCTCGCCACCCACGGGGAGGGCTGGATCGCCGCCGCGGGCCTGGGCGGCTGGGCGGGCGCGCTGGAGTTCGCCGACCGGGTGCGGCAGGCGTGGACCCGGCCGGGGAAGCCTCGTCTGGTGGCGACCGTCTACACCGCGGGCGGGCCGGACCCGCTGGACCGGGCGGCGGAGTACGTGCACGCCTACTACGGCTTCCTGGGCGCGGCCAAGGCGTCCGAGCTGGCCGCGCACGTGCTCACCGACCGCGCCCGGCTGGTGGAGGCCCGTGACAAGCTGGCCGCCGCCGGGTTCGACGAACTGGTGCTGCTGCCCACGTCCGCGCGCCTCGACGACCTGGAACCGTTGGCGCACCTGCTCTCCACGACGTGAACGAGCGCGAGACCCGACACC
>NZ_JBHYHC010000152.1:0-21084 GCF_042738955.1 Umezawaea sp. NPDC059074 | reverse complement strand
TCGCGTGAGGTCCCTGTGTGCCGAGGGGGGGTGCGCGGGGGTGGTGCGGGCACTGTTCACCTGCGCGACCAACTGGGGTAATGACCGGTGCTCAGCATTCCGGGGAACACTTGACGCCGAACAGGCGATCGACCTCGGGGAGTTGTGGTGTCAATGCCGACGAACAGGACCGCAGCAGTCACCGTCGTGGGGATCCCCGCGCGCAACGAGGCGACCACCGTCGCCGCTGTCGCCGTCGCCGCTGACGCGGGGCTTCGGGCGGCGTTCCCCGATGGGCGGAACGTGGTCGTGCTGGCCGACAACGGCAGCACCGACGGGACCGCCGAGCGGTTCGAGAGCACCGAGCTGGCCGTGGAGAAGGTGGTCGTGCGGTCTGGTGGGATCGGGACCGGCAAGGGCACCAACGTGTTCGAGATCCTGGACCAGGGCGCGCGGCTGGAAGCGGATCGGGTGTTGCTGCTGGACGCCGACGTCCGGTCGACCGAACCCGAGTGGATCGACCGGTTGGCGACGGCCGTCGACAGCCCGGAGCCGACGATCGCCGTGCCCGCGTACCGGCGCAACCGGTTCGAGGCCAACACGACGAACCACCTCGCCAGCCCGCTGCTGGCCGCCGTGTACGGCGTGCACGTGCAGCAGCCGATCGGCGGCGAGTTCGCGTTCAACCGGGCGTTCGTCGAGCGCGCCCGGACGTGGGCCCGGCCCGCCAGCTCGTACCTGTACGGCATCGACGTGTGGCTGACGGCGAACGCGCTGCGGGAGAACCTGCGGGTGGTCGAGGTGCCGCTGGGGCGGAAGCTGCACAACTCGCCGTTCCCGAAGATCCTGCGCCTGCCCCAGCAGGTGTTGGACTCGCTGTTCCACGTGCTGGGGCACACCGACGGCGTCCGGCCGCTCGAACCGCGGTCGGCGGTGCCGCGCGCGGCCATCGACAGCGCCTCCGTGCGCCCGGACCCGGTCGTGGTAGCCCACGTGACCCACCAGGTGGGTCGTTACCTCCTGGACCACTGGACGGGCGTCAGCGACCTCTTCCCGGCCGCGCGGGACCTGCGTGCCGCGCCGTGGGGGCTGCGGGTCGGCACGGACGAGTGGCCGGAGCTGCTGGCCGACGCCGTGGCCGGGGTCGCGGCGGGCGAACTGGAGTCGACCCGCGACCACCTGGTGGCGCTGTACGTGAACCGGGTGCTGACGTTCTGGGACGAGATCGAGGGACTGGACGGTCCGCGGATCGACGGGCTGCTGGACCGCCAGGCGTCCGCGACGGTGAAGGCCGTGGAGGAGCGGAGCATCACGTTCGGCCGAACGGCCGCACCCCCGGTGTTCCACGAGAACCACTGGGTCGGCTACAACCAGGAGTCCGAACAGCCGCTGGGGTTGAGCGTTCCCGCGTGAAGTAACAAGACGGGCGGTGGGAACGCTCAACAGTGCATGAGCCAACGCGGCGACCTGCCGAGCAAAGGACGATCGAGGTGGCCGAAAGCCCTGGTGCTGCTGTCCGTGGTCTTCCTGGCGCTGGCCGTCTGGAACGGGGTGCTGGCGGTCGGTGACTCCGCCCTCTGGCGCAGCGTCACGGCGGCGGCGTGCGCGCTGTGCGCCGCCGCCCTGATGGTGATCGCCGTCAACGATCGGCGGAGGTAGGGCTCCGGCCGTTAGGCTTGGGACCATGGTCTTCTTCGGCGGTCTCCTGGCACTGCTGGGCTTGGTGACGCTCGCTTTCCGCGACGCCGACGTCCTCGGCATGCCCCCTCTCGGGCTCGGAATCGGATTGCTGGTGCTCGGCGCGGCCTCGGTGGGCTTGGGCCTGCTCCGGAGGGCCCAACGCCGTCGCCGCCGGATCGCCTCGGGCGAGCCGGAACCGATCGGCAACGTGTTCGAACGCGCCCGCGCCCTACCGCGACTGTTGAGGGCCGCGCGCAAGGAGGGCTATCCGGGACTGCCCAAGGGCAGGCTGGCGCTGTGGGGCTTCGCGCTGCTGTACCTGGTGTCCCCCATCGACGTGATCCCGGAACTGCTGCCGATCATCGGGGTCACCGACGACGCCGGTGTCGCCGTGTGGCTGCTCACCAGCGTGTCGGCCGCGACGGGCATGTACCTGCGCTGGGAGAAGGACCGCAAGGGCCAAACCCAACTCCCGCCCCGCTAACCCAGGCAGCTAGCCCAAGCGGCCCAAGAACGCACGCCACTGGACCACCGGGAACGCAAGCACCGGACCGGTGACGTTCTTGGAGTCCCGCACCAGCACCCCAGGCGAGGCGGGGGCCACCTCGACACAGTCACCGTTGGGATCGCCGCTGTAGCTGCTCTTGCGCCAGGCCATCTCGACGCAGTTCTGCTGCCCGCTGGTGCTGTAGCTGCTCTTACGCCAGGTCAGGTCCATCGCGGTCCCCTCGACGGTCGTAAACGCTCGCCCAGCGGGCGAACACCGACCGCGATTGTCCCGCATCCAGGGCCAGACCTTCGAGAACCTCGCTCTTGCGGCGGTACGCCTCGATCGCCGACTCCTCCTCGGTGAAGACGGTCGAGACATCGTTCTCCGCGTAGGCGACCTGCCTGATGGGCTTCGCGAAGCCCATCAGGCTGTAGGAGTGGAGCAGCGCCGGGTGGCCTGGAGCGGAGAGCGGTATCACCCGCGGCCGCAATCGGGTCCACCCGCACAAGAAGGCCAGGTGCATCATCTGGTCATGCATGACCTGGGTGTCGCCGATCACCGACTGCAAGGCGGCCTCATGGATGTAGAAGGTCGCCTCAGGTGACCGGTCGCCGCTCAGCACCTGTTGCCGCTCCAGCCGGGTCTCCACGAAGAAGTCCAACGTTTCGGTGGCGAAGGGCCCGTACTGCTCGATCACCGCTCTGGCATAGGCCTCGGTCTGAAGTAGCCCTGGGATGAGCATCGGCTCGTAGCGGTGCATGGTGAGGGCCGCGCGTTCGTGGATCATCAAGCAGAGCAGGTTGTCGGACAGTCTCCCTTCGTGGGCGCGGATGAAGTGGCCTATGTCCTGTTCGGACGCTATGCGTTGGATTCGTTCCCTGGTAAGCCTGTCGACCCCCAACTTCCCCAGCAGTGTGCCGTAGTCCCATGAGCTGGCGGCGCGCCAGCCGTTCTCCATCTTGCTGAGCTTCCCCGCTGACCACCCCAACTCCTCGGCGACGACCGTCGCCTTGAGGTTGGCGCGTTTGCGGGCCAGGTGCAGCTCCTGGCCCAACTCCCTGCTGCGGGCGGTGGTGAGTCGGGCGTAGTGCTCGGTGTCGGCGGCTGTGCCTGTGCCTGTGTCCATAGTGCCCGAAGCTAGTGGGTTTCGGTCGTGGAATCCTTGTCCAGCGGGACATTCCACTCCGAGGGAGTACCTACGGAGCTTCCATGACCATGGGTCAAAATCTGGCGGGCGAGGCCGGCCTCCCAGATGATCGTCAGGGCGATGATGGTCGGGTTCTTGATGAACAGCAGCAGTCCCACGCGATCCCGGCCCACCAGGGCCTCCAATCCCTGGTCGAACACCAGGAACGCGATGACCAGCAGCGCGAACTGGAAGACCAGCGAGCGCCACCGGTCGCGGAGGAAACCCTTGGCGTTGGACCACTTCCACTCCACGTCGCGGAACGCCCAGCGGATGATCAAGACCACCAGGGCCACGCGGGCGAGCAGCACCACCGCCTCCGAGGCCACCGCGATCGTCGTGGGGACATCGCGGTTGACGACCAGCAGGCGTTGCACCGAGCCCACCAGGGACAGGCCCACCACCGGTACCAGGTGACGGCCGTAGAACCCCAGTGCCCACCGAGGCACCTCCCACGACCGCCGGAACTCGCTCCCCCAGGTGCTTCCCACGTCCTGAACCCCTCTCGAAGATGTTTTAGTTCACTATACTAAAATATCCTCGGCGGTAAAGTGCGGGCCATGGACAGAGGTGCGGCGGTCGGGCGGGAACTGAGCACGGCGGTCGTCCTGTTCCACGAGGCCGTGGGGCAGCGGCTCGGGGTCACCGCCGGGGATCAGCGGGCCCTGACCCTGCTGCGCGGCGGGTCGATGTCGGCCGGGGCGCTGGCGAAGGAGATCGGCCTCACCCCCGGCGCGGTGACCGGGATGGTCGACCGACTGGAGGCCGCCGGGCTGGTGCGGCGGGAGGTCGACCCCGACGACCGGCGGCGGGTGCTGGTGACCGCGACCGAGACGGACAGCGGGCACGACGGGCTGTTCGCCGACCTGAGCGCGGCGATGGGGGCGATGATGAGCCGCTACTCCCCCGCCGAGCTGAAGGTCATCGCGGACTTCGTCGACCGCACGGTGCACGTGCTCAAGGAGCAGACCGCCAAGCTGTCCGACGAGTCCCACCGCCGAGCCTGACGGCCGCCCGCCGGAACCCTCGACGTCACCACCACCGTTGGTGGGTTCGCCCCTCCCGTTGAACCATTTGCGTTCTCGACGATTCACACCTGCGGTGGATAGGCGGCGATAAGCACCGTCGGTAATGTCTGAATTACGGCCGGACTCGCCGACAGCGCACTTCTCCAACACGTCGACACCGCACGTCGACAGCAATGCCACACCGCGCTTCCGCTTTTCGCGCGTATCCGCACACCCTCTTCACGACGGCGGGTTTTCCGGTTCGGCAATTCCGATGGACCTGGAAAGGAAACACGAGTGAAACGAATTGCTCAGAAGTCGGTCGGCGCGTTCGGCCTGGCTCTCGTGCTGGTCGGCGCGGCCCTCCAGCCCGCGTCCGCGGGTGACGTGGCGACCGTGTCGTCGCCGTCGTCGCCGAAGGTCAGCGCGGCGATGTCGCAGGCCCTCCAGCGGGACCTGCACCTGACCGCGGAGCAGGCGGCCGACCGGTTGGCGCGCGAGGAGACCGCCAGAGGGGTCGAGCAGCGCGCCAAGGACGCCTTAGGCACGTCCTACGCGGGCAGCTGGTACGACGCCGACAGCGGCAAGCTCATCGTCCAGACCACCGGGTCGACCGAGGTCAGCGCCCTGAAGGGCACGGATTCCGAGGTGCGGCGGGTCGCGCGCTCCGCGGCCGAGCTGGACGTGGTGAAGTCCGGCATCGACGTGCTGGCCGGCACGCACGCGCCCGCCGCGATCAACGGCTGGCACGTCGACGTGAAGACCAACAGCGTCGTGGTGGCCGTCAACCGGGCCAAGGTCGACGACGCCGCGAAGGCGTTCCTGGACAAGGCGATCGCCGGTCGCGACCACGTCCGCGTGGTGGACGAGGCGGGCTCGCCCGGCACGTTCGCCGACGTCGTGGGCGGGTGGCCGTACTACATCAACTACGCCGCGCGCTGCTCGGTCGGCTTCAGCGTCTACGGCGGGTTCGTCTCCGCGGGCCACTGCGGCACGCCCGGCTCCACCGTCACCGACAACGCCAACAGCACCGTGATCGGCAGCTTCGCCGGGTCCACGTTCCCCTACTACGACTACTCCTACGTCAGCACCTACGGCGGCGTGAACCTGTGGGGCTACGTCGAGGGCTACAACGGCTACTGGTACTACGTCCGCGGGTCCGCCCAGGTCCCGGCGGGTTCCGGCATCTGCCGGTCCGGCTCCACCACCGGCCTGCGCTGCGGCACCCTGGACAGCCGCGGCTGGACCGTGAACTACCCGCAGGGCACGGTGTACAACCTGACCCGCACCAACGTCTGCGCCGAGCCCGGCGACTCCGGCGGCTCCTGGCTCAGCGCCAACCAGGCGCAGGGCGTCACCTCCGGCGGTTCCGGCAACTGCTCCGTCGGCGGCACGACGTTCTACCAGGAGGTCAACCCGATCCTGGCCGCTTACGGATTGACGCTGATCCTGTCCTGATCACGTCCTGATCCACCGAAGTCCAGCCCGCGCCCGGATTCCGCGCGCGGGCTGGACGCTGTGCGCGACAAATCGCGGCAACCCCTATATTGCGGCGTGAACCGTTCGCGATAATCACGGCCGAACGCCATGCCGTCGACGTGAAAACTTTCAGTCCCGCAATTCCTCCGAACGCGGTAGTCCGCGATCCCCGAATCGACGGAGGAAACCGCCCGTTCAGCGACCGCGGTGACCACGCACTACCGTCGGACCGTGACTGTGACAGGTGCGGTGGACTGGCTGATGGACCGGACGATCGGGCCGGGGTACTCCCGGCTGGGGTTCGAGGCGCGACGGCACTTCTGGCCCGCCGACCCGCCCGCGAAGGCGCTCGAGGGCCGCGTGGCGCTGGTGACCGGGGCGAACTCGGGGCTGGGCAAGGCGACCGCCCGAGGACTCGCCGAACTCGGGGCGACCGTGCACCTCGTCGTCCGCGACACCGCCAGGGGCGAGAAGGCGAAGGCCGAGATCCTGGCCGCCGTGCCGGGCGCGGACCTGGTCGTGGACCGGTGCGACATCAGCGACCTGGCCGACGTGCGGGCGTTCGGCGAGGGTTTCGCCGGGCCGGTGGACGTGGTGGTGCACAACGCGGGCGTGCTGCCGCCGAAGCGGTCCGAGACCGCGCAGGGGCACGAGGTGGCGTTCGCGACCGGCGTGCTGGGGCCGTTCCTGCTGACCGAACTGCTCTCCCCCGCGTTGAGGAAGTCGGCGGACGGGCGGGTGGTGTTCGTGTCGTCCGGCGGGATGTACAGCCAGCCGTTGCGGATGGACGACCCGGAGTACCGCCAGGGCGAGTTCTCCGGGGCCAAGGCCTACTCCAGGGTGAAGCGGATGCAGGTCGTGTTGGCCGAGCTGTGGGCGGAGAGGCTCGGGGTCGACGGTGTCGTCGTGCACAGCATGCACCCCGGCTGGGCGGACACGCCGGGCGTGACGACGTCGCTGCCGCGGTTCCACCGGCTGATGAAGCCCTTGCTGCGCACGGCGGAGCAGGGGGCGGACACGGTCGTGTGGCTGGCCGCGTCCGCCGAGGCCGGTCGGGAGAACGGGAAGTTCTGGCACGACCGGCGCACGAGGACCACGCACTACCTGCCGGGGTCGTCGGAGTCCGAAGTGGACCGTCGGGCCCTGTGGACGTTCTGCGAGGCGGCTACCCGCTGACGCGGCGGCGGTACCGGCCGGGCGCGATGCCGAAGTCGCGCTTGAACGCCTTGGCGAACGCGTACTCCGAGCCGTAGCCCGCGCGGGCCGCGACGACGCCGAGCGGGTCGTCGGTGTCGCGCAGGCGGCGGGCCGCGAGGGTCATGCGCCAGCGGGTCAGGTAGGTCAGCGGCGGTTCGCCGACGAGCGCGGTGAACCGCCGGGCGAACGGGGCCCGCGACAGGCCGGAGTGGCGGGCCAGCGACTCGACGGTCCAGGCCGTCGCGGGGTCGTCGTGGACGGCGGTCAGCGCGCGGGCCACCACCGGGTCGCTCATCGCCTCGGCCCAGCCGTTCGGGCACGTCTCCAGCCAGGCGCGCAGGACGTAGAGCAGCAGCGAGTCGACGAGCGCCGCCACGATGCCGTCGGTGCCGCCGCGCGGCTGGTCGAGTTCGTGGCCGAGCAGGCCGACGGCGGCGGTGAGCTGGGGGTGCTCGCCCGCCCGCAGGTGGATCACCCTCGGCACCTGGCGGAGCAGCGGGTGCGGGCGGGCCCGGTCGAGGTGGTAGCTGCCGCACAGCAGGCGGGTGCGGGGGCCGTCCGCGCCGACGGTGATCGCGCCGATCGGGGTGTCCCGCCGGTCGGCGGAGACGTCCTGCGGCGGGGTGGCCGGGTCGTCGGCGAGGGCGTGGCCGTCCGCCTCGGGCAGGAACACGACGTCGCCCTCGCTCAGCCGCACGGGCGGGGTGGCCCCGGAGAGGTCGACCAGCCAGCACGAGCCGTGCAGCACGAGGTGGAAGCCGGTGCCCGTCATGTGCAGGCCCCAGGGGGCGTAGCCGTCCGTGCGGACGGACGCCGGGCGGCCCGTCCGCACGGAGTCGACCACCTCGGTCAGGATGTCCACGGTCAGGGCACCAGCACGATCTTGCCCCTGGTGTGGCCGGAGTCGATGGCCTCGTGCGCCTGCACGACGTCGGCGAGCGCGAAGGTCGCGCTGACGTGCGGGCGGAGCAGGCCGCGCTCCACCAGGTCGGTGACGGCCTCCAGGTCCGGGCGGGACGGGGTGACGGTCGTGCCCGCGAACCGCTTGCCCGCCGCGGCGACCCTGGCCGCCAACTCCGGGTCGTGCTGCTCCTTGATGGTGATCAGCGTGCCGCCGGGGCGCAGCACGGACAGCGAGCGGTCGGACTGCTCCACGGAGTCGAGCACGACGTCCAGGTCGCTCAGCGCGGTGGTGAAGTCGGTGGCGCGGTAGTCGATCACCTCGTCCGCGCCGAGGCTTCGGACGAAGTCATGGCCGGAGGCTCCGGCGAGCGCGATCACGTGCGCTCCCAGCGCTTTCGCGAGCTGGACGGCGAGGTGGCCGACACCGCCCGCCGCGCCGTGCACGAGCACCCGGTCGCCGGGCTTGATCCCGGCCTTCGCCAAGCCCTGCCACGCCGTGAGCGCGGCGAGCGGGAGGGCGGCCGCGTGGACGTGGTCCAGCGACGGGGGCTTGGGGGCGAGGTGGTCGGCGCGGGCGACGACGTACTCGGCGTAGGCGTTCGCGGCCTTGGGGAACGCGGGCATCCCGTAGACCTCCGCGCCGACCTCGAAGTCCGCGCGGGACTCCTCGACGACGCCGGAGACGTCCCAGCCGAGGGTGAGCGGCGGGTCGCCGAGCATCGGGTAGCCGGCGCGGACGATGGCGTCGGCGGGGTTGACGCCGCTGGCGGCCACGCGGACCAGGACCTCGCCGGGACCGGGGGTCGGGCGGTCGACGTCGACCACCCGGAGGACCTCGGGGCCGCCGAACTCGGTCTGGACTGCTGCGCGCACGTCGTGCTCCTTCGTGGTGGTGGGTGAGGAGACCGACGCTACGGAGGGGGTGCGAGACGAACAATAGCCTTCCGTCTCGCCGGGATGTCCGATCGTCTCGCTCGACGACGATCACGAGACGGCCCTCCTTGCGATTGATTCCGTCGCGTGACAGGCTCTTGGTGACGATATTCGCAGCGAATTAGGTGGTTTGACCATGAAGTCGCAGTTCCGGAACCACGGGGAACGATGAGCCGCAACGATGCCGCCGCACTCGCGAAGTCGGCCGAGGACCACCTCTGGATGCACTTCACCCGGCACGGCGACGGGGTGGCCGCTCCCCCGGTGATCGTGCGCGGCGACGGCGCGTACGTGTGGGACGCGAACGGCAAGCGCTACCTCGACGGGCTGGCGGGGCTGTTCGCCGTGCAGGTCGGGCACGGCCGCCAAGAACTGGCCGAGGCCGCCGCGAAGCAGAGCCGGGAACTCGCGTACTTCCCGTTGTGGGGCACCGCGCACCCGGCGGCGATCGAACTGGCCGAGCGGATGGTCGTCGGCGCTCCCGGCGACCTGAACAGGGTGTTCTTCACGGTCAGCGGCGGCGAGTCCGTCGAGACCGCGTGGAAGCTCGCGAAGCAGTACTTCAAGCTGAGGGGCAAGCCCACCAAGCACAAGGTGGTCAGCCGGTCCCTGGCCTACCACGGCACGTCGGCGGGCGCGCTGTCCATCACCGGCCTGCCCGGCGCGAAGCAGGACTTCGAACCGCTGGTGCCGAGCGCGCTGAAGGTGCCGAACACGAACTTCTACCGCGCGCCCGAGCACGGCGACGACCACGCCGCGTTCGGCCGGTGGGCGGCCGACCAGATCGCGCAGGCGATCGAGTTCGAGGGGCCGGACACGGTGGCCGCGGTGTTCCTGGAGCCGGTGCAGAACACCGGCGGCTGCTTCCCACCGCCGCCCGGCTACTTCGAGCGGGTGCGGGAGATCTGCGACCGGTACGACGTGCTGCTGGTGTCGGACGAGGTGATCTGCGCGTTCGGGCGGCTCGGGTTCGACTACGGGGCCAACCGGTACGGGTACCGGCCGGACATGATCACCACCGCCAAGGGGATGACGTCGGGGTACGCGCCGCTGGGCGCGGTGCTGATCAGCGACCGGATCATGGAGCCGTTCCGGGACGGGAAGGCGACGTTCCTGCACGGCTCGACCTACGGCGGGCACCCGGTGTCGTGCGCGGTGGCGCTGGCGAACCTGGACATCTTCGAGCGCGAGGACGTCTACGGGCACGTGCTGCTCAACGAGGACGCGTTCCGGTCCACTGTGGAGCGGCTGCTCGACCTGCCGATCGTCGGCGACGTGCGCGGGGCAGGCTTCTTCTACGGCATCGAACTGGTGAAGGACAAGGCCACCAAGGAGACGTTCACGCCGGAGGAGTCCGAACGGGTGCTGCGCGGCTACCTGTCGTCGGCGCTGTTCGAGAACGGCCTGTACTGCCGGGCCGACGACCGCGGCGAACCCGTGGTGCAGCTCTCCCCGCCCCTGATCTGCGACCAGGCGCACTTCGACGAGATGGAGGCGATCCTGCGGGTGGCGCTGACGACGGCGTGGGACAAGCTGTAGCGACGGCTACTGGGCGCCCCACTGGTACGTCTGCTTGCGCAGTCCCAGGTAGACGAACGCCTCGGTGCCGCGGACGCCGGGGATCGTGCGGATGCGGTTGAACAGCATGTCCGTCAGGTGCTCGTGGTCCGCGCAGACGATCTCGCAGAGGATGTCGAACGACCCGGCGGTCACCACGACGTAGGACGTCTCGGGGATGTCGGCGAGGGCCTTCGTCACCTCGTCGACCGGGCCGTCGACCGTGATGCCGACCATGGCCTGCTGGAACATGCCGACCTGCAGGGGGTCGGTGACGGCGACGATCTGGATGACCCCGGCGTCGGTCAGCTTCTGCACGCGCTGCCGCACGGCGGCCTCCGACAAGCCGACCGCCTTCGCGATCGTCGAGTACGGGCGCCTGCCGTCCTCCTGCAACTGCTCGATGATCCGTCTGGAGAGGTCGTCGAGCGACGCGGCCTCGTTCCTCCTGCTCATGGCCGTATCCTCGCAGGCCGCCGCGGACGTGTCCCAGTCGGATGGACACGGTCGCGGCACGTCGCCCTCCGCTCAGCGGAGGGTGGCCAGCAGGTCGGTGATGGCCGCCATGATGCGGGCGGTCGCCTTGTCGAGGACCTCCTTCGACAGCTCCAGCCCGTAGAGGTCGGACAGGTCGACCGCGGGACCGGCGGCCACGTCCACCCGCTTGCGCGGCAGCGGCCGGGGCAGGAACGAGCCCCTGGGCAGGAGGCGCTGGGTGCCCCACTGGGCGACCGGGACGACCGGCTTGCGGCTCATCAGGGCGGCCCGCGCGACGCCGGACTTGCCCGCCATCGGCCAGCCGTCCGGGTCGTTGGTGAACGTGCCCTCGGGGTACACGGCCACGCACTCGCCGCGTTCGACCGCGCCGTGGGCGCCGCTGAGCGCCAGACCGGCCCGCTGCGTGCCGCGGTCGACGGGCACGTGCCTGCCGGACCGCATGATGGAGCCGACCAGCGGCAGCTTCCACAGGCTGGCCTTCGCCAGGAACCTGGGCACGCGGCCGGACACCAGGGCGAACACCGTCGAGCTCACCGGGTCGGCGAAGGAGATGTGGTTGAACGCCAGCAGCACCCCGCCGGTCTTCGGCACGTGCTCCCGGCCGGTGATCCGCATCGGGATGAACAGCACGACGATCGGCCACAGGACGTCGATGGCCAACCCGAACCAGAACCCGCGTTCCCGCCGGGGCAGCGTCTTGGTCAGCGCCGCCATCTGGCGCACGGTCAGCGCCTTCGAGGACTCGTTCACACCAGGATCTTCGGTCGAGACCCGTGAACGGTTCCGACCGGGGGCGGGAAAAGGCCTCGTAGCGCTCGCCGCGAGGGCCTCGCTGATCTCGGTCGACTACTCTCCCCGCTCGTGCCCAGCCTCATCGAAGCGGATCAGGTCCTGATCCCCGCGCGACCGGTGCGCGTGCTGCTCGTCGAGGACGACGAGGGGGACGCCGTCCTCGTCGAAGCCCTCCTGGAGGAGGTCGACGCGCCGGTCGAGATGACCCGCGCGCGCAGCCTCCAGGAAGCCGAGAAGCTGCTGCCGACGGCCGACTGCGTGCTGCTCGACCTCGGCCTGCCGGACACCACCGGCCTGGACGGCCTGCGCCGCCTGCTCGCGCAGTCCGAACCGGCCGCCATCATCGTCCTCACCGGCCTCACCGACGAGCGCCAGGGCACCAGGGCCGTCGCGGCGGGCGCGCAGGACTACCTGGTCAAGGACCAGGTCGACGGCGCGATGCTGATCAGGGGCATCCGCTACGCCGTCGAGCGCAAGCGCGCCGAGGAGATCACCCGCCAGCTGCGCGACGAGCAGCTGCACGCCGCCGAGAAGACCCGCCTGGAACGCGGTCTGCTGCCGTCGCCGATCATGCACGGCGACGACCTGGGCCTGGAGTCGCGCTACCGGCCCGGCGGCAGCCGGATGCTCCTGGGCGGCGACTTCTTCGACGCCGTGCGGCTGGCCGACGGCACCCTCCAGCTCATCATCGGCGACGTCTGCGGCCACGGCCCGGACGAGGCCGCGCTGGGCGTGTGCCTGCGCATCGCGTGGCGCGCGCTGGTGCTGGCCGAGCAGGAGCCGTGGAAGGTGCTGCGCACGCTGCACCAGATCCTGGTGCACGAGCGCCACCAGCCCGGCCTGTTCACCACCGCCTGCATGGTCACCATCTCGCCGGACCGCCGGTGGGCGCGCGTCTACCTCGCGGGCCACCCCGAACCGATGCTGCTGGTCGGCGACCAGGTCGTGGAGCTGCCGCGCGACCGCGCGGGCCTGCCGCTGGGCGTCTTGGCCGACAGCACGTGGAGCGGCCTGGACGTGCCGCTGCCGCCCGGCTGGACGCTGATGCTCTACACCGACGGCCTGGTCGAGGGCCGGGTCGTCGGCGACACCGAACGCCTCGGCTCCGACCGGCTGATCGGCCTGATCCAGGGCATGGCGGGCAACGAGCCCGACTGGCCCCGCAGGCAGTCCTGGCTGCTCGACACGCTGATCTCGCGGGTCGAGGACCTCAACGGAGGCGAGCTCGACGACGACATGGCCGTCCTGCTCCTCTCGGAAAGGACCCGATGACCTCCACACCGGACTACACCACCCGGTGGCCCGCGAAGCGGCTGCTGTTCGCCGCCGTCGCGATCCTCATCCTCGTGTCCGGCGGGGCGGTGGGCGCGGTCGCCGTGTCGCTGTCCCGGCTGACCGACGCCCGGCTGCTCGTGCTGGAGCAGGTCGGCCCGGCGCGGCGGCACGTGCAAGAGCTGCAGAACGCGATCGTGAACCAGGAGACGGGCGTGCGCGGCTTCGCCATCAGCGGCCGCGACGAGTTCCTCCAGCCCTACCTCACCGGGCAGGACGCCGAGCGCACCGCGATCGGCAACGCCCGGACCCGGCTCGGCCCCGAGCTGCCGCGGTTCAGCGGCGAGCTGGACCGGATCCAGGGGCTCGCGGCCGCGTGGCGCGCGGGCTACGCCGAACCGGTGATCACCCAGGTCCGCTCCAAGGGCCCCAGCGTCGAGGCGGCGTCCGCCGACCAGGGCAAGACCCTGTTCGACGCGCTGCGCACCGCGACGGACGACCTGGAGGCCAGGCTGGCCGTGGACGTCGACGCCGCGCGGGCGCGGTTGGACGACGCCGCCAGCGTGGTGCTGTGGCTGGCCATCGGCGCGGGCGTGCTGATGGTCACGATCATCACCGTCGTGGCCGTCGTGCTGTACCGGATCCTGATCCTGCCGCTGGCCGGGCTGGCCCAGCAGGTGCGGACGGTGGCGTCGGGCGACTTCCAGCGCGGGGTCGACGTGACGGGCCCGCGGGAGATCGTGATGCTCGGCCACGACATCGACGGGATGCGCAAGCGGATCGTCCAGGACCTCGACTCGGTCCGGGAGGCCCACGAGCGGCTGGACGCCCAGTCCACCGAGCTCCAGCGGTCCAACGCGGAGCTGGAGCAGTTCGCCTACGTGGCCTCGCACGACCTCCAGGAGCCACTGCGCAAGGTCGCGAGCTTCTGCCAGCTGCTCGAACGCCGCTACGGCGGCCAGCTCGACGAGCGGGCCGACCAGTACATCGGCTTCGCCGTGGACGGCGCCAAGCGGATGCAGGTGCTGATCAACGACCTGCTGGCGTTCTCGCGGGTCGGCCGGATGGCCCGCGAGCACACCCTGGTCGACCTGGACGACCTGGTCAGGCAGGTCGTCGGCACCCTCTCCCCGGCGATCCAGGAGCAGAACGCGGTCGTCGAGATCCCCGACGGCCTGCCCACGGTGCGCGGCGAGGCGTCCCTGCTCGGCGGGGTGTTCCAGAACCTCATCGGCAACGCGCTCAAGTTCCACGGCGATGACCCGCCCGTCGCGACCCTCGCCGTCGAGCGCGTCGACGCCTTCTGGACGTTCACGCTGCACGACAACGGCATCGGGATCGACTCCGAGTACGCCGAACGGATCTTCGTGATCTTCCAGAGGCTCCACCACAAGGACGCATATCCCGGTACGGGTATCGGCCTCGCGATGTGTCGCAAGATCATCGAGTACCACGGTGGCACCATCTGGCTGGACACCAGCCAGGACACCGGCACCACCTTCCGATTCACACTGCCCGTCGTCGAGGAATCCGAGACCCCCCATGAGTGACTCACTGAGCGTGATCGACGTCCTGCTGGTCGAGGACGATCCCGGCGACGCGTTGATGACGCAGGAAGCCTTCGAGCACCACAAGATCCGCAACTCGCTGCACATCGTCCGCGACGGCGTCGAGGCGCTCCAGTTCCTGCGCCGCGAGGGCGAGCACGCGAACGCCCCCCGTCCGGGCCTGATCCTGCTGGACCTGAACCTGCCGCGGATGGACGGCCGGGAGGTGCTGGCCGAGGTGAAGGCCGACGAGCGCTTCCGGTCGATCCCGGTGGTCGTGCTGACGACGTCGGAGGCGGAGGAGGACATCCTGCGCAGCTACAACCTGCACGCCAACGCGTACGTCACCAAGCCGGTGGACTTCGACCGGTTCATCGAGGTCGTGAGGCAGATCGACGACTTCTTCGTCACCGTGGTGAAGCTGCCCCGATGACCTTGGTTTGACCCGCGGCCGGGTCGGGTAGTTGACCTTCATGAACAAGGGGTCAAGCGCACGCGGCAAGTTCGACACGCTCCGCCCGCCGGGCCGGTCGCGGCGGGGCAGGCCGTCGCAACCGGCGCCGCGGCGCTAGTCCTCGGGCGGCTACCCCGCCCGGTGCGCGCTGACCGCGTAGTCACCGTCCGTGTACGGCTCGCGGTCCCACGTGGACCAGCGGTCCTCCAGGGTGAGGCCCGCGGCGGTGCACCAGGTGTCGTAGTCGGCGAGCGTCGGCCAGCCCTCGCGGAGGGCGAAACCGGCGATGAGCCTGCCGCCGGGGTTCAGGTGGGCGGCGCACGTGGTGATCGCGGCGGGTCGCGCGTCGGCCGCCACGTACGGGACGACGTTGCCCGCGAGGACGACCACGTCGAACCGCTCACCGAGGTCCATCGCGGCTAGGCCGACGTGCTCCCAGCACAGGTCAGGGGCCTTCGCGCGGGCGGCGGCGATCATGTCCGCGTCGAGGTCCGCGCCGACCACGTGGACGCCCCGGCGGTGCAGCTCGACGCCGACCCGGCCGGTGCCGCAGCCGCCGTCGAGCACCGAGCGCGGGGCGTAGGCCATGACCAGGGCGACCTCGCCGTGCGGGTCCTTCCCCTCCTCGGCCATGCGCTTCCAACGGTCGTCGTAGGTGTCGAAGTCGACCCGTTCACGCCAACGGGTCCAGTCGGAGGGCAGTTCGGTGGCCACCCGCCGAACTGTGTCAGACCTTCAACGCTCCGGTGAGCCGGGTGTCGCCGTAGTCGTGGCCGACCTCGACCGCGTAGCCACCGGACAAGGTCGTCCAGCCTCCCGCCTCCCACGCCCGCACGGCCCGGCGCGGTAGCTCGATCACGGCTTCCGCGGTCTGCCCAGGCCCGGCCTCCACGGACGCGAAGCCCGCCAGCCAGCGGGACGGGCGGTCCGCGACCGGGACGTCCGGGGTGAGGTACACCTGCACGACCTCGCGGCCCGGTCGGGCGCCGGTGTTGCGCAGGCGGACGGTCACGGTGGCGAGCGACTCGGTCGGTTCGACGCGCATCGACTCGTACTCCCACGTCGTGTAGCCGAGGCCCGCGCCGAACCAGAACGCGGGCGCGACCGGGCGACCCTCCCAGCCCCGGTAGCCGATGAACAGGCCCTCCCGGTAGGTCAGCACGCCGTCCACCGGGTCCACGTCGAGGACCGGGCTGTCGTCCTTGTGGACCGGCCACGTCGTGGGGAGGCGGCCGGTCGGTTCGGCGCGGCCGAACAGGACGTCGGCCAGGGCGAACCCGCACTCCTGGCCGGGGAACCAGGTGAGCAGGACGGCGGCCACGTCGTCCAGCCACGGCATCTCCACCGGGGAGCCCGCGTTGACGACCACGACGGTGCGGGGGTTCACGGCGGCGACGGCGGCGACCATGTCGTCCTGGCGGCCGGGCAGCGCGAGGGAACGGCGGTCGAAGCCCTCGGACTCGACCTCCTCGGTGGTGGCGACGACCACGACCGCGACCTGCGCCGCCGAGGCCGCGACGACGGCCCGGTGGATCAGCTCGTCGTCGGTCGGGCCGGGTTCGGCGTGGCCGAGGGTGATGCCGACGATCGGGCCGATCCCCGGCCGCACCCACGTCTTGTGCTCGAGCGTCACGAGGACCGGCCCCTCCACCACGGTCTCCACGCGGTGTTCGGGGTGCAGCAGGATGCCCGCCGCCGGGTCGTCGTCGTAGCCGACCTGCGTGCCGGTGTAGAGCACCTCGCCGTCGACGGTGAGGACGAAGTCGCCGATGCCGCCGACGCCGAACCGGTGCTCGCCGAACACCAGCGGGCGGAACCACGCGCTCAGCTCCACGGCGTGCAACCGCGCCGGGTCGACGCCGTCGGGCAGCTTGCCGGTCCAGCCCGTGACCGCCGCCTCCAGCAGCAGCCGTCCCAGCTCGACGCCCTCGGCGTCGCGGAACACCAGGCGGAACCCCGACTCGCCGGTCTCCGGGTCCGTCCACTCCGGACCGTACGCGGGCGGCAGCTTCGTGCGCGGGTCCACGCCGGGCTCGTAGGCCAGCTCCACGCCCTGCGCGCGCAGACCGTCCAACGGGGACACGACGTGCGGCGGGAACACCGTGACACTGCCGCCGCCGAGGACGCGGGCCTCCTCCGCGGCCACGCCGATCAGCGCGACCGTGGGCGCGGCGAGCGGCAGGACGCCGTCGTTGCGCAGCAGCACGAACGAGCGCGCGGCGACCTCCCTCGCCAGCGCGTCGCCGTCGATCGCGGCCTCCGGCCGGACCGGCACCGCGGGCTCGACGCCCTCCAGCAACCCGACGCGGCCCGCGAGGCGCAGCACGCGGCGGACCATCCCGTCGACCACCGCCTCCGGCACCTCGCCCGCGCGGACGGCGTCGACCAGCTTGGCGCCCCACGGGTTGCCCGGCCCCGGCATGGCGACGTCGAGGCCGCCCAGCGCCGTGGCGACGGTGGTCTTCGCGGCCGTCCAGTCCGACACGACGACGCCGTCGAACCCCCACTCGCCCTTGAGCAGCCCGTTCACCAGTGCGTCGTGCTCGGACATCGTGTGGCCGTTGACGCCGTTGTACGCGCTCATGACCGCCCACACCCCGGCCTCCACGATCGCCTCGAACGGGGCCAGGTACACCTCGCGGAGCGTGCGCTCGTCGACCGCGGCGTCGAGGACGAACCTGGCGGTCTCGGAGTCGTTGGCCACGAAGTGCTTCACGGTCGCGCCGACACCGCCGTCCTGCACGCCCAGGACGTACCCGACGCCGATCTCGGCGGTCAGCAGCGGGTCCTCGGAGTAGCACTCGAAGTGCCTGCCGCCCACCGGCGTGCGGTGCAGGTTGACCGTCGGGGCCAGCAGCAGGTGCGCGCCCTTGCGGCGGGCCTCCTGGGCGAGCAGCCTGCCGACGCGGCGGGCGAGCGCGGGGTCCCAGGTGGCGGCGAGCGCGGTGGGGCTGGGGAGGACCACGGCGGGGTCGTCCGGGCCCCAACTCGTGCCGCGGACGCCGATCGGGCCGTCGGACATGACCAGCGAGCCGAGGCCGATGTGCGGCACGGCGGGCAACGACCAGACGTCCTGCCCGGCCAGCAGACCGACCTTGGTCTCCAGGTCCAGCGCGGCCAGTGCGGTCTCGATCGGGTCCATGGTTCTCCTACCGATCGGTCGGTCGGTTCGCGACCAGCACGTTACCCGGCGTGGGTGGCCAGCGGAACCGGTACCGCGGTCGCCAGCAGGGCCACGACGGGCTCCGGGTCGAGCGCCGACGACCTGATCAACCGGGTGGCGTACGCGCGGAACGCGGCCACCATGTCGACCGCCTCCGGGCGCAGCAGCCACTGGAGTTGCAGGCCGTCCATCACGGCGACGACCTCGCGGGCGAGCTGGGCGCAGTCGACCTCCGGGCGCAGGCCGTCCGCCCCGGCGCGCAGGCCGACCTCGATGGACGCCGTCACGCGCTCGTACCGGCCGGTGAACCACGCGCGCGCCGGGTGGTCGTCCGTGACGCTCTCGCCGGACAGCGCGGTGTAGATCTGCACCAGGCCGCCGAGCCTGCGGTTGCGGTCGACCAGCCGGAGCAGGGTCACCAGCAGCCGGGGCCCGGTGCCGCCGTCGAGGTCGGCCATCCACTCGACGTCCAGCCGGTCGCGCGCCTCCAGCACGGCGATCAGCAGGTGCTGCTTGGTCGGGAAGTGGTGCAGCAGACCGGCCTGGCTGATGCCCGCCTGCTCGGCGATGCCCGCGAGCGACGCCCGGTGGTAGCCGTGGTCGGCGAACACCATCATCGCCGCGTACAGGATCTGCTCGCGGCGGGCCACGCCCCGGTTCGCCATCAGACGAGGGTAGCGCTGTAGTGGACGACTCCGTCCACAGTGGACGCGGCGAGTCGTCCGTCGCGCACCAGCACGTCCAGGTGCGCCGCCGTCTCCCCCGCCGCCAGCACCTGGTTGAACAGGTTCAGCTCGTCGAACCTCCGCTGGCGGCGCGTCCAGCCGAGCCTGCGGGCGGTCTCGTACGCGGTGGCCGTGCCGCCCGCGACCGAGTCGACTGTGGCCTCCAGCCGGTCCTCGTGGTGCTTGAGCAGCTCGTCGACGCGGCCGTGGACGCTGTCGGCCACGGGGCCGTGCGCGGGCAGCAGCCGCATGTCCGGGAACTCGCGCATGAGCCGCAGCGAGTCCAGGTAGTCGCCCAGCGGCAGGTCGGCGCGCGCGGGCTCGAAGCCGATCGACGGGGTGATGTGCGGCAGCACGTGGTCGCCCGCGAACAGCAGCGACGACCCGGCGTCGACGAACACGACGTGCCCGGCGGTGTGGCCCGGCGTCGGCACGGTGCGGAGCACGCGCGTGTCCAGGTCGACCACGGTGTCGGCGGTGAGCCACTCGTCCGGGGCCTCGTAGGCGGCGGACGCCTTGGCGTCCAGCGGCAGGATCAGCGCCCGCCAGCGCTCGGCGAGGTCCTGCGCGCCCCAGACGACCAGGTTCGCGAGCTGCCCGTCGGCCCGACGGCTCAGCACGCGCTCCATGGACGGCTGCTCGCCAAGGCCGAGGCCGATGCGCGTGCCGAACCGCTTCCGCAGCGCCACGGCCAGCGTGTAGTGGTCGCGGTGCATGTGCGTGACGAGGAACCGGCGGATGTCGCCGAAGCCGTGGCCGAGCGCGTCGAGGGACGCCTCCAGCCGGTCGGTCGCCTCGTCGAGCGCCCAGCCCGCGTCGATCATCACGACGCCGTCGCCGTCGTCGATCGCGTACACGTTCACCGTGTGCAGGCCGTCGTTCGGCAGCGGCAGCGGGATCCGGTGCACGCCCGGCGCTACCTCGAAGACACCTGGCTCCGTCCAGTCCGTCATGGTTACCGGACGGTAGCATGGGTCACAGGCCGAAGTGGGCGCGCCGATCCTCGGGCACGAGGTCCAGGTACTCGGGGTGCTTCGCGATGTAGCCCTTGACGAACGGGCACTGCGGGAGCACCGCGACCCCGGCCCCGCGGGCGTCGTTGAGCGCGTGCTTGATCAACGTCGACGCCAGGCCCTTGCCCGCGAACGCGTCGTCGATCACGGTGTGCGTGAACATGATCTTCCCCGCCGAGCGCACGTACTCCGCGTAACCGGCGAGCGCCCCGTCGTGCACGACCTCGTACCGGTGCAACTGCACGTTGTCCACCACGGTCGCCATCGGTCGGCCTCCACCCTCATCACGGGACACGCGGGCCGGTGGCCCGTCCGCCCACGGTAGTCCGACGGGGCAGGATGGCACGATGGACGTCTACCTGCTGATCCTCGGCGACCACCTGCCCGACCCGTGCACCGGCGCGGTCGTCAGCGAGGCCGCGCGGCTGCGGGCCGTGGTGGAGCAGGCGGTCGTGGCGGAGGAGGCGGGGTTCACCGGGGTCGCCATCGGCGAGCACCACTTCACCCGCTACATCGTGTCCGCGCCGGAACTGCTGCTGGCGACGATCGCCGCCCGCACGTCCACCCTGCGGCTGTCCACGGGCGTGACGCTGCTCGCCCACCGCGACCCCGTGCTCGTGGCCGAGGAGCTGGCGACGCTGGACGTGCTGTCGCTGGGCCGGGCGGAACTCGTCGTGGCGCGGGGCGTGTCGCCGCGCACGGACGCGGTGTTCGGCATCCACTCCGACGAGCTGCGCGCCCGGTTCGACGAGAACCTGCGGCTCCTGCTGCGCTTGCTGGAGGAGCCCGACGTCACGTGGCAGGGCCGGTTCCGGCCGCCGCTGCAAGGCGTGACGACCACGCCCCGGCCGTTGCAGCGCCCGCACCCTCCCGTGTGGATCGGCAGCGGCTCGGCGGTGTCCGCGGACCTCGGCGTCGAACTGGGGATGCCGCTGATGCTGCCCAGCACCCTGCGCGACCCCGGAACCCACCGCCCGGTCGTCGAGCGGTACCGGACCGCCATGGGCGCGAAGGGCCGTGTCGCCCTGCCGAGCCACGTGTTCGTCGCCCCGTCCTCCGCCGAGGCGCGGCGGAAGTGGCGGCCCCACCTCGGCGCGTACGCGACGTTCGCCGACCCGTGGCGCGGCGACGGCGACGTGGACGTCGACCTGCTGATGGAGGGCGCGGCCGTGTGCGGCGACCCCGGCGAGGTCACCGACCGGCTCAACC
>NZ_JBHYHC010000151.1:0-21101 GCF_042738955.1 Umezawaea sp. NPDC059074 | reverse complement strand
CCGCTGGGCGCTGCCCCACCTGGCAGGCCTCGCCCCCGACGCCCGCGACACGGCGTTGATCGAGGTCGTCGGAACCTCGGTGGCGTCACAGGAATCGGTCGTCGCGGCGCTGGCGCTCGCGGCACTGGCCGAGGACCCGTGGGCCACGCTCTGCCGCGCCGCGAGCCTGGGCGGCGACACCGACACCGTCGCCGCCATGGCGGGCGCCGTCCTCGGCGCGACCCACGGCGGCGAGATCTGGCCCGCCGCCGCGGTCGCCACCGTGGAGCGCGTCAACGAACTCGACCTCGGCCCGCTCGTCGGGAAGCTGGTCGACCTCCGCACCTGAAGCAGGAGCACCGTTTCCACCACCGTCGTCTGGAGACAACCATGGCCACCTCGACCCGCGGCGCGCTGAGCGCCGTCGAACAGCGCGGCATCGAGCCCGTGCCCGGCACCGACCGCAACGGCAACCCGCTCCAGCTGTTCTGGGTGTGGTTCGCCGCGAACATCTCGATCCTCGGCCTGCCGCTGGGAGCCACGCTCGTCGCCTTCCAGTTCCTCAACATCTGGCAGGCCCTGGTGGTCGCCGCGGTCGGCGCGGCCGGGTCGTTCGCCGTGGTCGGCGTGGTCTCGGTCGCCGGACGACGGGGTGGCGCGCCGAGCATGACCCTGTCCCGCGCGGTCTTCGGCACCCGCGGCAACGCGGGCCCGACCCTGGTCGCCCTGCTCTCCCGCCTCGGCTGGGAAACGGTGAACACCACCACCGGCGCTTTCGTCCTGCTGTCGCTGTTCACCATCGCCTTCGGCACCGCGACCGAAGCCAAGTCGGTCCCGGTCCTCACGATCGTGGCGATCGCGGTCTTCGAGCTGTGCACCCTGCTGGTGTCCGGCCTCGGGCACGCCGCGATCCTGGTCATCCAGAAGTGGGCGACGTGGATCTTCGGCGCGCTCAACGTCGCCGTCGGCGTCGTGCTGGTGGCCACTGTGGACTGGTCGGCCGTCGCGGCGATGCCCGCGGGCCCGATCACCGCCGTGCTGGCCGGGATCGGCGTCATCGCGGGCGGCACCGGCATCGGCTGGGCCAACGCGGGCGCGGACATGGCCCGCTACCAGAAGCTCGGCGTGAAGGCGGGCCGCCTGATCAGCGCGAGCGCCGCGGGCGCGGGCATCCCGCTGGTGCTGCTCATCGGGCTGGGCGCGCTGCTCACCGCGGGTGACGACTCGCTGGCCTCCGCGTCGGACCCGGTCGCCGCGATCCGCGACCTGCTCCCCCACTGGATGGCCGTGCCCTACCTGGTCGCCGCGTTCGGCGGACTGCTGCTGTCCAACCACCTGTCGGTCTACTCGGCCGGGCTGACCACGTTGACGCTCGGCGTGCGGGTGCCGCGGGTGTACGCGGTCGCCCTGGACGTGACCGTCACGTTCCTCGGCGCGATCTACTTCATGCTGATCGCGGGCAACTTCTACGGCCCCTTCATCACGTTCATCTCGCTGCTCGCCATCCCGATCACCGCGTGGCTCGGCGTCTTCCTGATCGACATGATCAAGCGCAGGCACTACGACCCCGAAGCCCTGCTGGACATGACCCCGACCGGCGCCTACTGGTACCGCGGCGGCGTGGAGTGGCGCGCCCTCACCGCATGGGCGGTCGCCATCGTCGCGGGATACCTGTTGCTGGCCAACGGCCTCAGCTCGATCGGCTGGATCGTCACCTTCGTCGTCGCCGCCGCAGGCTACTCCGCGTTCGGCGGTGCCCGTGCCTGAGCTGATCTCGACCGGCAACGTGATCGTCGACATCGTGCTGACCGTCGACCACCTCCCGGAACCAGGCGGCGACATCATCGCCACCTCGTCCACGATCACCGCGGGCGGCGGCCTGAACACCCTGGTCGCCGCCCGACGAGCAGGCCTCCGGACCGTGTTCGCGGGCCAGTACGGCACCGGCCCGATGGGCGACGTGGTCCGCGCCGCCCTCGCGGCCAGCGGAGCCCGCGTCATCCAGTCCGGTGTGGACGACGCGGACAGCGGCTACTGCGTGGCTTTCGTCGACGCGTCGACCGAACGCACCTTCATCACCACCGTCGGCGCCGAAGGCCACCTCACCCGCGAAGACCTGGACCGCGTACCAGTGGCCGACGACGACCTGGTCCACATCTCCGGCTACAGCCTCGCCCACCCCTCCAACGCCGCCGCCCTGACGGCCTGGCTACCCACCCTGCCCACGACGACAGCGGTCCTCTTCGACCCCTCCCCCCTGATCGGCGACCTGGACCCGGCCACCGTCGACAAGACCCTGCGACGCACCGACATCCTCAGCACCAACGCCCGCGAAGCGACGATCATGACCGGCTCCCCCACCCCGGCCCACGCCGCCGCCACCCTCCTCCCCACCCTGCGCCCCGACGGTCTGGTGGTGGTCCGCGACGGCGCCGCCGGCTGCTGGCTAGCCGGCCCGTCAACCGACCCGGTACTCGTACCCGGCTACCCCGTCAACGCGATCGACACGAACGGAGCAGGCGACGCCCACGCGGGCGTACTGGCCGCGGGCCTGCTCTCCGGCCTGACCCCACCACAGGCAGCCCGCCGCGCCAACGCGGCCGCCGCCATCGCCGTCACCAAACCCGGCCCAGCCACCGCCCCGACCGCCGCCGAGGTGGACGACTTCCTGCGCGACAGGCCGTAGACCGCTGTCGCGAACCTATCCGCCTTCCGATCCAGCACAACGCCTACCCGAGGGCGACGTCACTCCTCAGGTGGAGCCATCCGCTTCTGCCGATGAGAGAAGGCAAGCCTCCTGGACGCAACCGCGCGGTCCGGCCACGGACTGAGAGCCCGTTGGCTACACCTTGCTCGCCACCACCATGTAGTTCTCGGCCTCGAGGTCGAACGTGCTCGTTTCCGTCCGGAGTCCGACCCGGTGCAACTCGGCTTCGAGTTCTTCGTATCGGTAGGGCCAACTCGACAGCAGTTCCGAGTGGGCAAGAACCGACCCAGCCGTATCCACCTGCACGATCGCGATCTCGATGTGGTGCTCATCCTCCCAGTTCGGCGCGATGTCCCAGCGGTACACCACGACGGCATCGCGACCGTTCCGGCGGACGAGTCGGTCGCTGATGTCCAGCCGGGAACCCCTGGCCCTCACGAGTTCCCAAGTGCGGGAGGTGAGCACCAAGCGCCCGCCACGGCGCAGAAGCCGTGACATCGACTCCAGAGCGGCAACTCTGCCTCGCGCGCCCTCGGCGTGGTGCAGCGAGTTGCCCACGCAGAACACCATGTCGAAGGTGTCGTCCTCGAAATGGTCGGGCAACTCCTGCCAGTCCGCCCGCACTGTCCGGACGGATGCCCTGAACTCCTCGGCCAACTCCGCAGTCCGACGAACCATCGCTTCGCTGGCGTCGGTCGCGACAACGCGCATGCCAAGACCGGCGAGGCCAACCGCCAACTGTCCGGTCCCGCACGAACAATCGAGGACGTGAGCGTTCGACGGCAGAAGACCGAGGACGTCGTCGAACGACGCGGCGAACTCGGCCGGAGCCAGCTTCGCATCCGAGATGAGCCACTCGTACACCTCGGCAAGCGCGTTGTAGCTGCCCACAACCAGTACCTCCGTCACGCGGCACACTCACGGTGGCCATCAGTACATCAGCGGAGCAAGTCGGTCACCACTGGTTTTCGCCAGGGCAACGCGTCCGCGCATGCCGATGAGCGATGGCGAGAGTTAGGCCAACCAGCGCGGACACCAGCTATCCGGTCACGATGATCACCTTGCCGAAGGGATTGCCGGACTCGTAGTAGCGGTAGGCCGCGGCAGCTTCCTCGAAGGGGAACACCCGGTCGATGACGGGCTTGAGACGATGTGCCGCGATGGCGCGGTTCATCTCGACGAACTGGGCCCGGCTGCCCACAGCCAGCGCTCGCACTGTCGCCGCTGTGCCGAACAGCAGCCGGGAATCGATCGAGGGCCACGTGCCGGAAACCGACCCCACAAAGGCGACGTGCCCGTCGACGGCGACCGACCTGAGCGACCGCTCCACCGTCCCGGCGACGTCGACGACGCGGTCCACGCCTTGTCCCGCGGTGAGTTCACGGACGGCGACATGCCAGTCCGGGACGTCGCGGTAGTTGACCACCTCGTCGGCGCCCAGGTCGCGAAGGCGCTGCTCGTTGTCCGCGCGGCCCGTCGTGGCGATCACCTTGGCGCCCAGGAGCTTGGCGAACTGCAGTGCGAACAGCGACACGCCACCCGAGCCGAGGGTCAGGACCGTCTGCCCGCGCTGGACCCCGCGACCGTCGCCGGTCAGCGCGTTCCAGGCGGTGACGGCGGCGCACGGGAGCGTTGCGGCCTCCGCGTAGGAGAGGTGTTCCGGGATCGTCACGAGCGCCGATTCCGGGAGGACGGCGAACTCGGTCAACATGCCGTCCAGCGAACCGCCCAACTGCGGCAGGTGCGAAAGCCGGAACGGACCATCCGACCAACTCGGGAACAGCGTGGCGGCGACCCGGTCTCCCGGACCCAGCGATCGGACGCCCGTGCCGACGGCGACGACCTCACCGGCGCCGTCGGAGATCGGGATGACATCGGGCTTGACGGGCAGGACGTACTGGCCGCGCAGCACGAGGAGCTCGCGGAAGCTCAGGGAGGTGGCGCGGACCGCCACCAGGACCTCGCCAGGTCCCGGACTCCGCGGCTCATGACTGCGGAGGGACAGTCCGTCGACCCCCGCGCCGGAGGTGACGTGATAACTGCGCACAGCAGGCGGCAACGTCACGATCAGCCTTCGATGAACTGGTAGTCGGTGCGGATGCGACCGTCCTGGTCGAGGACGAGGACCTCCAGGCCGACGCCGGCCACCTCACCGTCGGAGGAGACCATCTCCCAGGTGAACTTGACGACGTCGTGAAGCCTGTCGGCGTTGCCTCGGGAGCTGAAGGTGAAGGTGCCCGGCGCGACGAACTCCTCGTGGGCACGGGTCACCCGGAACTCCAGGGCGGCATGCCCTCGAGCTTCGAGAGCGGTGGCGATGAAGCCGAGCCCTTCGACGGCCTGCCGGATGTCCTGCGGTGGCCGCAGGACGTGCGTGGCGTCGTCGGCCCAGAGTTCGCGGATGGTGTCGCGGCGCACGTCGGCGTCCGGCTCGTTCCAGACCGCGACGTAGCGGTCGGTCAGCTCCTGCGGGTCGATGTCGGCCATGACGAGTCCTCCGGTTGGCATGATCGGGTTCGACCACGACTCTGCTGCCACGCCTGCTACCCGGCAATTCCCCGCAGGGAATCGTCGAGCAGCGCTCGCGCGGGTAGACAGGGACGGTGATCACCGGATCGAGGGATGGGTTCGCCGACGCGTTGCGCGCGTGGCGTACCAGGCGACGCGTGAGCCAGTTGGAACTCGCCGCACGCGCCGGCACGACGCAGCGGCACGTCAGCTTCATCGAGAGCGGGCGCTCGGTGCCGGGCCGGTCCATGGTCATCCGCCTGGCCGAATCGCTGGAGGTGCCGATCCGGGAGCGCAACGTCCTGCTCCTCGCGGCGGGTTTCGCTCCCGCCTACCCGCAGACCGGGCTGGACGATCCCGGCCTCGGACCGGTCCGCACCGCCCTGGAACGCATCCTGGCAGGCCACCTGCCGTACCCGGCGGTGGTCGTCGACCGGTGCGGTGACCTGGTCCTGGCCAACACCGGCTTCCACGCGCTGATCGACACCGTGGCACCACAGCTGCTCGTACCTCCGGTCAGCGTTCCTCGGGTGCTGCTGCACCCGCACGGCCTCGCACCCAGGATCGTCAACCTCGACGAGTGGGCCTGGCACGTCATCGACCGGCTCACCGCCGAGGCAGCGCGAAACCCGCACGACCGGCTCCAGCGCCTGGTC
Organism: Umezawaea sp. NPDC059074; assembly: GCF_042738955.1. Taxonomy (NCBI): domain Bacteria; kingdom Bacillati; phylum Actinomycetota; class Actinomycetes; order Pseudonocardiales; family Pseudonocardiaceae; genus Umezawaea; species Umezawaea sp. NPDC059074. The sequence continues at coordinate 15,251 of NZ_JBHYHC010000151.1, read as the reverse complement.
ACCGAACTCACCGAACTGGTGCCGGGCCGTCCACGCCAACCGGCGCCGGACTACCTCGGTTTCGCCGTTCCACTGCGGCTGCGCTCAAGCGGCGCGGACAACGACAGCGAGCTGCGGCTCATCACGACACTGACCCACTTCGGCACCGCCGTCGACGTCACCATCGCCGAACTACGACTAGAAGCGTTCCTCCCCGCCGACGAGGCGACGGCGGCCATCCTCACCACACTCGTGACCCGACAACCCTGACCTCACCAGAAGTTCCACACAGGCGAACCACTGAGAGCGGACAACCGCGCGACGCAAGCGAGCCTTCTTCGCCGGTCAGCGCGGAGAACGCACAACTGCGGAAACCACCGGTTCGTGACCGACCGAACATCCGCACATGCCGCGGAGCGAGCGTTCCAATCCTCGGGTGCGCGTGCGGTGAGAGCACACCCATGTGCGGCCAGAGGATCTTCACCTCCGAAGAAGATCAAGGGGCTAGAACTCGTTGGAACTCGCTAGCAGTGGCATGACCGTGTCGGTGCGCACGATCGGTCGCCTCGTGGCCTGCCTCGGCGTGAAACCTGCTGGCTTCTGGGACCTGACCGGACGAGGAGCACAGCTCATCAGTTGCAGTTGCCGCGCCATCCAATGGAGATCGAGGCTTATCGGAGGCCAGTGGCGGCGGCATTTCGTTCTGTCGGTTGGCGATCTCGGTTCGTGCCGCCGCCTTAGCCGGACTTCGGGGGGAGGGAACCGAAGGACGGAAACAGGGCTGACCAGCGGGTTCACGCTGGTCAGCCTGGTGGCGGAGGTAAGATTCGGGCTGTCCACGCCCGAGTAGCACCGGCGGGGGCGGGGCTCCGACCCCGTCCCCACGATGGGCATTGCGACGCGCGTCCCAGCCTGCGCTTGGACCACGCCCGCAGTCTTCCCCACAGATCCCAGTGCGGGGCATGATCTCGATCATGAGCGGACCGGACCAGCTTTCACTGCTGTGGGCAGAACACTTGCATGCGCCGTTCCCGCCTTGTCTTCGCGGTCGGGACGTCGACGGCGAAGACATGGTGTCACTGGACGCCGACATCGCGGGCTGCGTCTCCGCTGCGTTGTCAGGGCACCTCGACGAGCGGCACCACCGGATCCTGAGCAGGTGCCTCGTGGCCGTCGCGAGTGTCTTGCCGCTGCTCGGCGACGACGGCGGCGCGGTCGAATACTGGGAACGCGTGCAGGAGATGGCTGTGCTGGTGGTCCGGCTCGGTGGCGTCGAGATCGAATAGTGTCGGCGGGACGCAATACCGACCAGGTCCGGCAATCGGTTGCGATGCAGTGGCTGTCCAAGCCGAGCGGTCTTCCTCAACGGGACGGCGAGCAGGACGCGATGACTACGTCGGCTTTGATCACCTGACCGTCATGTGACCGTGGGTTGTCAAACCTCTCGGTGGGCTGCGGGACGATCACGCGCCCAGGACAACCGCATGCGCTGAACTCGGGGCGGTAGCCGACGTCCACACATACCGATGAGCGGTCAGGTGCGGTGGCCCCGAGCGCATCGTCATCGGTGGCGCGAGCGCCAGCGGCGGTCTCGCGGCAGGTGTCCCCTTGTTGGCACGCCACCGCAACGACTCACCTTCCGCTCAGCAGATCTCAGGCCGTGATCTCGCAGGACGCCATCGCCGCTCGAATGGCGTGGCTGCGCCGTCAGCTAGGGCACGTGTCCCCGGTGAAGCGCTGAGCCCGCCGGTTCCAGATCAGGCCGGGTTGTCGGCACGCGCGCTCCTCGGAGGTGGGGCTCCGGCGCGCGCCGGTACGGCTGGTGAACGCAGGGTTCACCCACATGGTCACCGCTGAGTACACAATGGACTGAGTGGTGTTGGATACACATTCATCCAGGGGGTGTGACGAGAACACGACCCTCGCCGCATGGTGGTGGTTCGGGCCCCGAACTGCTCCTTCAGCGGATCCCCGAGCGCGAGGGCGGCTGTCCTTTCCGGACCTTCGGCGGGCGGATGGCGTGTGGGGGCAGGTCAGGCCGGGCAGTCCGTGGCGGGCCCGGAGCGCCGCAAGCCGAGTCGGACGGTCTCCACGAGCAGTTCGACGATCTCCTCGTGCGTCGGACCGTCGCCCAGCAGTTCCCTCAACTCCCCCGCCGCCGGTTCGGCGTGCGGCAGGACCCGGTGGATCGCCTCCACGAGCACCCGCAGTGCCGGGCCGAGCTGAGCGCCCGGCGCCGCCACGACGCGGGCCGCGAGCACCGCGCGGATGCCGTTGACCCGCAGCGCGCCGCCTTGACCGCGGGTCAGCACGCCCGCGCACACCAATGCGCCGAGCAGGCCGGGGCGGCCGCGGATCGCGCCGCCCACTCCGGAGGACACCGCCAGCGACTCGTCGAGCACGAGGTCGGGCTCGAGCAGCGCGCGCACCGCTTCCAGCGGGAGCCCGCAGCGCTGCAACCGAAGGACGAGGTGCATGCGCACCAGGTGGTGGTCGACGTAGTACGGCGTCCGACCGCGGCGGACGGGCGGCGGCAGCAGCCCCCGCGCGTGGTAGGAGCGGATCGTGCGGGTGGTGCAGCCGATCTCGGCCGCGAACTGGTCCACGGTCAGGAGCAGGGTTCCGGGTCGTCTCCGATCCGGAGTGGGCCCGGGTCTCCTTTCGACGGGTTCGACACTCATGCGGCATCACGCTCCCGACCCTGACGACAACACGAATTATCTTCGGACAAATGCCCGTCAACCATGGTCGGACCCCTCGGACCACACGCCCCAAAAACCCCAGTCCGACCGAGTGTGCCATCCGCCGCATAAGCCGGACATAAGTTGCACTCGAACAGAGCACCCACCCGCGCAGTCCGCAATAGTGCCGTCATTCACGCCTATCGGACCTCGTGGACGCGGTTCCTTCCAGTTCTTCTCCGGAATGGCGAAATCTGATAGGCGGGACCACCCGCTTCCGCACGGATACACCGTGGAACAACATTCTTCCATTGCTCAGGGACAGGGCGATCCGTGCTCATCCTTCTCGATATCCGACTGAACGTCGTCGAAAGGATTCAGCCATGAAGAAGACCCTCCGGGCCCTCCTGATGGGCTTGGCGCTGGCCGCGAGCGTGATCGGGTTCGCTCCCGGCGCGCAGGCCTCCACGCTGCAGGCTGCGCCCGCGGCCGCCGTGGCGGGCGGGCCGACGATCCAGGCCAGCTGGTCGTGCAACGCGTACTTCTACAGCAACGCGGTGCAGTACCTCCCGTGCACGGTCTACTCCGGCGGCATCAAGGCGTACATCAACTGCAGCAACGGCGTCCGGTACATCACGCCCGGCGGCAACGTCTACCTCGGCTCCGGCAGCTGGAACATCACCCTGGTCTGCCCGTCGGGCACGGTGCGGACCGGTCAGGGCTTCTACTCGATCGGCTGATCCCCCTGTCCAGGAGGGCCCTTGCGACGTCCAGGTCGTGGGGGCCCTCCTGCCGTTCGGCTCAGGTCGTCGAGAGCGCGACCGTGGGGGCGAGCCGGGCGGCGCGGACCGCCGGGTAGACGCCCGCGAGCACACCGATCGCGACCGCCGCCCCGACCCCGCCGAGCAGCACGGGCAGGGGCAGCACCGCGGGCCATCCCTGCGACGCGGCGTAGCCCGCGGTCACCGCGGTGCCCAGCAGCAGCCCGAGCCCGCCGCCGATGCCCGCCAGCACGACGGACTCGGCCAGGAACTGGCCGCTGACCTGGCGTCCACTCGCCCCGAGCGCGCGGCGCAACCCGATCTCGCGGCGCCGCTCCAGCACCGAGATGACCATCGTGTTGGCCACGCCGATGCCACCCACCAGCAGCGCCACCGAGCCGAGCCCGACGAACAGCGCGGAGAACGCCCGATCGGTCAGGTGCTGCGCGGCCAGCACGTCGGACGGCCTGCTCACCATGACCTCGTTCGGCCGCTGCGGGTTCACCGTGCGGCCGAGCACCGCCTTCACCGCGTCGACGGCGTGGTCGTCGGCGCGCACGTAGACCGCACCCGGCGTTCCGTCGAACCCGAGGTAGTGCCGCGCCGCCTCCCAGCCGACCAGCGCCGTGTAGTCGATCTCCTCCGTCAGCGGCGTCGCCTCCAGGACGCCGACGACGAGGAACAGCCGGTCCTTGATCCACACCATCGGGTCGGGTGTTCCCCCGCCCGTCTCCACGCCCAGGACGTGCGCCGCCCGCGACCCGAGCACGACCACCGGGTAGCCGTCGTTGGCGGCGGTCAGGAACGTGCCCGCGCGGACCTTCGCGCGCAGCACGTCCAGCAGGTCGAGCCTGCTCGCGGCGACCCGCAGGCCGCCGGTCTCGGTCGGGGGCATCCGGTCGTTGCGGCGCACCGACGCCGAGACCGCGCCGGTCGCGCTGGCCGCCTGGACCGGCGCGACGCGGCGGATCATGTCGACGGAGTCGGCGGGCAGCTTCGCCTTGGCCCCGGCAGCGAGGTCCGTTCCGGGAACGACGGTCAGCAGGTTCGGTCCCAGTGCGGCGATCTGGGCGTTCAGCGCGGCCTGGTTGGACGCGGGGACGCCGACGACCGCGACGAGCGCGGCGATCCCGATCGCGATGCCGAGCGCGGCGAGCACCGTCCTCATCGGCCGGGTGCGGACGCCGATCGTGCCGAGCCTGGCCAGGTCGCCCACCGGCAGCCGCGTCGCGGGCGGCAGTGGCCGGGTCATGCGGCCACATCCGCGCGGATCAGCCCGTCGAGCATCTCCAGCCGTCGCGGCACCGACGCGGCGATCGCCCGGTCGTGCGTGATGAGCACGACCGTCGTCCCCTCGGCGTTGAGCTCGCGCAGCAGGTCCAGCACCTCCGCGCCGGACACCGAGTCCAGGTTGCCGGTGGGCTCGTCGGCGAGCACGAGCATCGGCCGGTTGACCACCGCCCTGGCGATCGCGACCCGCTGCTTCTCCCCGCCGGACAGCTCCGTGGGCAGGTGGTCGGCCCGGTGGCCCAGACCGACCCTGGCCAACGCCCGGTCGGCCTCCCCCCGCCGCTGCCGGGCCCGCAGGCCCCGGTAGACCAGCGGGGCCATCACGTTGTCCCGCGCCGTCAACCCGTCGGTGAGGTGGAACTGCTGGAAGACGAACCCGATCCACCACGCCCGCAGCGCCGACAGGCCGCGATCGGACAGCAGGCTGACGTCGTGGCCGTTGACCAGCACCCGACCGGTGCTCGGCCGGTCCAGGGTGCCCATCAGGTGCAGCATCGTGGACTTGCCCGACCCGCTCGGTCCGACGATCGCGGCCATCTCCCCCGCCTCCAGGCGCAACGACGCGTGGCGCAGCGCGGCCACCCCGCCGAAGTAGGTCTTGGACACGTCCTCCAACTCCAGCACCGGTGTCACGACGCCGTCACCACCTTCAGGCCGTCGGCCAGGCCGTCGCCGGTGACCTCGACGCGCCCGTCGGCGAACATCCCGAGCGCGACCGCCAGGAACCGGCGCGGATCGACGGTCTCGACCGCGTACCCGCCCTCCTTCAGCGCGACCAGCGCCCGCACCGGCACCACCAGCACGCCCGCGCGCCGCTCCCCGTCCAGGGTCACGGTCACCCGGCCCGCGTCGGGCGCCGCGCCCGGATCGTCCAGCGCCACAGTGGCGACCAGCTGGGTCTTGCCGTCGACCTGCTTCGGCCCGACCTCGCGGACCCGACCCGGGACGACCGTCCGGTCGGGAAGCTCGACACCGACGACACCGTCGACCGGCGCGTACCGCCGCTGCGCCTCGTCCAGCACGGCCGTCACCAGCCGGTCCGTGCCGGTGACCGTGACCAGGTCGCCCTCGCCGGGGCCGCCGAGCCGCGCGGTCACGCCGTCGACCCGCACCGGACCCGGCACCACGACCACGTCGCTCGCGGCGAGCACGCCGGTCTGCTTGACGCCCCGTGCCTTCTGCCACTGCCGGAGGGCCCGGACCGTGGTCCGCCCGAACACGCCGTCGACCTGGCCGAGATCGGTGAACCCCAGCGCGAGGAGGTTCTCCTGCACCATCCTCACGTCCTCGCCGGGCTTCGCGCCCTCGGCCAGGTCGCGGTACATCGGGATCGTGCCGAACAGCAGGGGCACGCCCACCTCGTCGACGGCGTAGAACTGCTCGCCGCGGCCGATCACGGCACCTGGTCGGGGCAGCGAGGTGATGGTCCCGGCCTTCCGCCCGGCCAGTGGCGTGGTCGCACCGTGCCCCAGAGCCCCGTCGACCTTGATCCGGTCGACCAGGTCGGTCCTGGTCACCGCGGCGACGGCGGGCGGGGTGGCCGAGGAGGGCGTGGCATGTGGGCGGGCGGCGACCTCGGTGAAGGCCACCGTCCCGGCGGTGCACACGACCACCAGCGCGCCCGACAGCACCAGCAGCCTGCGGTGCCGTCGGCGTCTGAGCACGTTGGGCCCGACGGCGGTCTCGCTCATCGGGAGCTCTGGGGCAGCGGGACCAGACCGGTCTGGAGGTCGCACTTGCGCAGGGCCGCCTGGACCTTCGGGTCGGTGCCGTCGACGCCCTCGGGGAGCTGGGTGACCCCGGCGCCGTAGTCGCCGGCGTCCGGCGACGGGTCGGGGTAGGCGATGCCCTCGTCGCGCATGCACTTCGCGACCGCGCGGGCCCGCTCCAACGCCTCCGCGTCCATCTTCGCGGGCGCGCCGCCGTCCTTGATGAAGGCCTTGCACTTCTCCAGCGCTTCCTGCTGCCTGCGCTGCTCGTCCGGCGTCAGGGAACTCCGGTGGTCGACGGTGCCGCTCGATTCGTCGACCTCGACTTGCGAATTCTCCAGATCGGCGCCGTTGTCCCTCATGCACCGGCTGAACTCGTCGTCCATCCCCGACGAATTCGCGGGGGCGTTCGCACTGGATGACGTCCGTCCGCCGTTCACCGAGGCGACGTCGTTGCGCGGTTCACTCGAACAGCCCACCACCAGTACGGCTGCCGCTCCCATTAAGAGAATTGCTCGCATTCGCCACACCATCAGAGCCTCCGTCCAGAGTTCCCAGATGGCGTCCAGTACTACTCGGCGACCGATCTCCGAGCCGTAAGCGTGACACTTATGGCGCGCTTACGACCGTTTACCGCACACTGGGCCGGTGCGAGTACTGGTGGTGGAAGACGAGGAAATGCTGGCGGAGGCCATAGCCGAAGGACTCCGGCAGCAGTCGATGGCGGTCGACGTGTGCTTCGACGGCGCGGACGCCCAGGAGCGGGTCGCGGTCAACCGCTACGACGTGGTGGTCCTCGACCGCGACCTGCCCGCGGTGCACGGCGACGAGGTGTGCCGGGGCATCGTGAACTCCGGGGGCGAGACGAGGGTCATCATGCTGACGGCGGCCCGCGACGTGATGGACCGCGTCCACGGCCTGGGCATCGGCGCCGACGACTACTTGACCAAGCCCTTCGCGCTGGCCGAACTGGTTGCCCGCGTCCAAGCCCTCGGGCGGCGGGCGCGGCCCGCGCTGCCGCCGGTGCTGCGGCGGGACGGCGTGGAGCTCAACGCGTCCCGCCACCAGGTGCTGCGCGACGACAGGTTCATCAGCTTGTCCCGCAAGGAGTTCGCCGTACTGGAGGTGCTGATGCGGGCCGAGGGGTCCGTGGTGAGCGCCGAGGAACTGCTGGAGCAGGCATGGGACGAGCACATCGATCCGTTCACCAACGCGGTCCGGGTCACGATGATGACGCTGCGGAGGAAACTGGGGCAGCCCGCCGTGATCCACACCGTCCCCGGCGTGGGGTACCAGATGGGCGGCACCGCTTCTCGGTGAAGACCCGGCTGGCGCTGGTCGTCACCGGCCTGCTCCTCGTCACGGGAGTGGTCCTGCTCGCGACGAACTACCTCCTCATGCGCAACGCGCTGCCGTCGGCGACCCCGGAGTTCGTGACCAGCTCGGACGGCGAACTGGTCACGGAGGTCCCCACCGACGCAGGCGGCCGCATCGAACCGGTGAACCAGGCGGAGTACCGCGCCGAAGTGCTGAACACGCTGCTCGTGCAGTCCAGCCTGGCGCTGGTCCTCACGGCCGTGCTCGCGCTGCTGCTCGGCCGGGTGGCCGCCAACCGCATGCTGCGGCCGGTGCACGCGATCGCCGCGACCGCTCGCAGGCTCAGCGCGGACAGCCTCGACCAGCGGATCCGCATGCCGGGACCGCGGGACGAGATGACAGAACTGGCGGACACGTTCGACGAGATGCTGGCCCGCCTCTCCACCTCGTTCGAGGGGCAGCGGCGGTTCGTGGCCAACGCGTCGCACGAGTTGCGCACCCCGCTGGCCACCCAGCGCACGATGGTCGAGGTCGAACTCGCCAGACCGGGGGTCTCCGCGCACATGCGCGGCCTCGGCGCGCGTCTGCTGGCCATGAACGACCGCAGCGAGGCACTCATCGAGGGGCTGCTGGTGTTGGCGAGCAGCGACCGCGGGTTGGAGGCCAAGCACGACGTGCGGGTGGACGAGATCGTGGCGCAAGCCGTCGGCGTCCTGCGCGGCGCCGCGCGGGACGCCGGACTCGACCTGCGCCTGACCACGCGGCCACGCGTCGTGCGCGGCGACCGGGTGCTGCTGGAACGCCTGGTGGCGAACCTGCTGGACAACGCGATCAAGTACAACTCGGGCAGCGGCGTCGTGTGGGTGGAGGTCGGCGAGAGCCCGACGCTCACCGTCGCCAACACCGGCCCGGAGGTCCCGCCGGAAGCGACGGACCGCCTGTTCGAGCCGTTCGTGCGGCTGCCACGCGACCGGACCGGAGCCGAGCGCGGCGTGGGGCTGGGGCTGTCCATCGTCGCGTCGGTGGTCAAGGCCCACAGCGGCCGCGTGACCGCCGTGCCGCGTGAAGGTGGCGGCCTGCGGGTGTCCGTGGTGCTGCCGTGATCCCGACCTGTGCCGGGTCCTGAGCGCTGTGCCTGCCGAAAACCTCATCCGCGCAGGTGGGAGAGAGGCCGCCGAGCAGTTCTACAACTCGCACAGGCGGCATCCTCGACGAGTACCACCACGCCGCCTGACCAGCACGGACGTAGTTTTCGGCAAGCACAAGGCGCGGGGCACGCCGAGTTCCGGGCTGGCAGCGTCGTGGACGACCTGTCGGACGTCACGTGGGCCGGGAGGCTCCGCGCGTGCCCCGGCCGCGCGGTCAGTGCCGCTTCGCCTCGGGCAGCGTGTGCCGGTTGAACATCAGGTCCCGCAGGACGTCGTCACCACCCTCCACTATGGACACGTACCGCATGTCCCGCACCAGCTTGCCGATGTGCGAGTCACCCGTGTACCCGAGCGCTCCGAACATCTCCGAGCCGACCGACGCCACCTGCCAGCCCGCCTGCCCGGTGAACATCTTCGCCGTCAGCGCCGACTTGAGCGTGCCCTGGCGCAGGAACTCGGCACCGGGCGAGGCGCCCAGCGCGATCGAGTCGAAGTCGCGGCCGGACGCGGCACACTGGTTGCGCATCACCCCGATCGACATCTCCACCTGGCCCATCTTCGCGGCGAACACCGCGTTGTTCAGCAGGGTGGAACCGCGCAGCGGCTTGGTCTTCGCGTAGTCGATGGCCAGGTCGCGGATCCGCCGGGCGACGCCGATGGCCGTCGAGGCGATCAGCACGCGGCTGGCGTTGAGGCCGACCTCCAGGACGCGCAGGCCGGGACCGTTCAGGGCGTTGGCGACCGGAACCCGGCAGTTGTCGAAGCTCACCTGGTAGGTGCCCGACGCCCGCAGACCCACCACGTCCCAGCGGCGGACGACCCGGATGCCGGGGGTGTCCCGGTCGACGACGACCGCCACGTGCCCCGACGGGTTCTCCGCCGACTTGGCGATCACCACGAGGAAGTCGGCGAAGTCGGTGTTGGTGGAGAACCACTTCTCCCCGTCCAGCACGAGTTCCGCGCCGTCGCGGACGGCCGTCGTGGCCGTGCGGCCCAACTCGCTGCCCGCGTCCTCCTCGCTGCCGAGCGTGGCGCCGAAACCGCCGCGCTCGGCCATCGGCACCAGGTAGCGCCGCTTGAGGTCCTCGGAGCCGTACAGCCACACCATGTTCGTCGCCATGATCGAGATGAACAGGGTGAACGCCACCCCCGCGTCCCCGTAGGACAGCTCGGACACGATGTCCACGCTCTCCTCCAGCGGCACGCCCCGGCCACCCAGCTCCGGGGAGAGCCACCAGTTGGCCAGCCCGGCCTTGGCGAAGTCCTGGTAGAGCGGCAGCGGCATGTCGCCGAGCGCGTCGAGTTCGCCGGTGGCTCCGACCAGTCGGTCGCGGGCGAACTCCCGCACCTGCTTGAGCACGTCGTCGGTCATGGCGGATTCCCCTTCACACCAGGCGTTTCGACGGGTCGCGCAGCACCTCGACCAGGCCGCGCAGCCCGGTGTCGAGCTGGGCGATCTCGGCGTCGGTGAGGTGGATGGACGGCTCGAAGCGGATCGTGTTCGTGGCGCTCGCGGTCGGGAAGAGCCGGATCCGGTGCTCCCGCAACAGGTATCCGGCCACGGCGTAGCCGAACATCCCTGCCTTGGCCTGCTCGGCGACCGCGGGCACCGGCGAGCCCGACTGGTCGTGGAACTCGAGGCCGAGCATCAGACCGCGACCGCGGACCTCCTTGACCAGGTCGGGGTTCTCCGCCCGCAAGGCCTCCAGCACGGCGGTCAGCTTGGCGCCCAGCGTCGCGGCCGTGCGGTACGCGCGACCACCGTCGGCCTCCAGGAGTTCCAGCGCCTTCAACGCGATCGTGCACGAGTAGCTGTCCTTCGCGAACGTCGAGCTGTGCACCAGTTCGAAGTCACCGCGGTAGAAACCCTCGCGCACCAGCATCACGGCGGCCTTGGCGACACCGCCGCCCAGGCTCTTCGAGAGCGCGTAGTAGTCCCCCCGCAGCCCGATCTGGGAGCTGGCGAAGAACGCGCCCGCCCGACCCATGCCGCTCTGCACCTCGTCGACGACCACCGGCACGCCCGCGGCCCGGCAGGCGGTCGAGATCTCCTCCGCGAGATCGGCGTCGACCTCGCGGATACCGCCCTCGCCCTGGATCGGCTCCAGCAGGAACGCCGTCACGATCGGCAGTTCGCGCTCGGCGAGCCGCACCACGCCGTCGACGACCTCCAGTTCGTACAGCCGGACCCGCTCCTCGTCGAGGATCTTGCCGACCGCGCCGGGCTCGTCGAACGGCACGAACCGCGCCGGACGGGCCAGCGCGGTGAACGGGCCGCGGTAGGCCGGGTTGTGCGTCAACTGCGTGCTGCCGACGAGCTTGCCGTGGAAACCGCCCTCCAGCGCCAGGAACACCGGCGGCCGGGCCGCCTTCTCCGCGTTCGCGCGAGTCACCTCGGCCACCAGCGCGTCGAAGTCCCCGGCGGGCAAGCCCAGGGCGCGGTAGGTCTCCTCGGCGACGACGGCGGAGTCCGCCACGGCCGCGCGCGCCTCCTCCAACGACCGCTCCACCGCCTCGACCGCCGCGACGACCTTGTGGCCGCGATCCAGCTCGGCGTGCTTGACCGCCGCCTCGACCGCCTCGGCACCGCTGTTGGCGAACACCGCGTAGTAGGGCTCGGAGACCCCGAACTCGCGGTGCAGGATCGCGTTCAGCTCGGAAGCGAGCCGGTTCGCGTAGGGGTGCCGGGAGAACTGCGCGTGGATCGGCGTCCCCTCCCCCAGGATCCTCCTCGCCACGTCGACCACCTCGGGGTGGTTGTGCCCCAACATCACCGACCCGTAGCCACCGGCGAAATCGAGCACCGGGAACTCGGAGCCGTCCGCCTGGTTTTTGGCGAACAAAGTGTTGCCGCTCGAACGAACGTATTCGACGTCCAGCCCGTAGTCGGTCAACCAGCCGAGCATCGTCGGTTCGGCCAATTCGATCGCAGAATTATTCACGCTGTCCCTCGTCACGTCCGAGCACCCAACACGGAATGAGGTGGAGAACTTCTGGCGATGTGATGCTAACGAGACTGGGCGAATTGAGCGGGAACGAGGTGGTAATCGGCCGGAGAGGGAGGCGATGAGTCGGCGGTTACCCGATAGTGCTCGGCTCGGACCAGTCACGCCCGGCAGGTCGTCGGCAGGCGTCGCGGGCCCGGACGTGCCGCTGCCCCCCCGCCGGGGGCGCGGGGGCAGCGGGCGGGTCGGGGCGGAACTAGGTGGCGCGGAGGGCGGCGGCGGATTCGGTGAGCATCCGGCGGTCGAGGCAGAGGAGCATCCGGACGTACTCGCGGCGGGCGTCGAGCTCCTGGTTGGGGATGAGCTGGAGGGCGACGGTGCCGTCCTGGGAGCTGCCCTGGTCGCCGTCGGCCTTGGTGAGGAGCAGTTCGAGGAGGCGGTCTATGGCGGCGTCGGACAACGGGTCGAGGGTGAGGGTGGTGGCGTGCTTGTGGCCGCCGCTCCACGCGGGCCTGCGTTCGACGAGTTCGGTGCGGGCCGCGGCGATGACCAGGAGGGGGACGGGGCCGACCGACTCGGTGAGGTCCTCGATGAAGGCGAGCAGGCGGTCGTCGGCGCAGTGCAGGTCGTCCACGACCATGACCAGGCCGCGGTCGCGGGCGACGGCGGCGACGAGGTCGCGCCAGGCGGCGGTGGTGTCCTCCTCGGAGGCGGTCGAGAGCGGGCAGGCGGGGTCGACGAGGCGGAGGAGGGCTCGGGTGCGGCTGGGACCGAGGTAGCCGCGGACGGTGGCGGTGACCTTGTCCTTCGCGGACTGGAGGCTGTCACCGCGGGCGATGCCGCAGCAGGACGCGAGGATCTCGGCCTGCACGGCGCGGACGCCGTCCTGGTCGGGCCAGTACGCGTGGGCGAGGACGAACTGGCCGGTCGTCGGGTGGCCGACGACCCTGCGCTGGAACTCGACCAGGAAGCGGGTCTTGCCGACGCTGGCGGCGCCGAGCACGGTCACCAGGTGCGGGGTCGTGCGGTGCACGGCGCGGTCCATCAGGCCCCGCAGCAGCTCCAGCTCCGGTTCGCGGTCCACCACGGGCATGGAGTGGTGGGCGATGGTCTCCTGGCGGGCGCCGTCGACCTGCCACAGCGGGGGCGTGTCGCCGACGCGGTGGCAGAGCACGACGAACTCGGTCTCGGCGCGGGTCGCCTCGGAGATCCACGTCTCGCCCGAGGGCACGTCGCCCAGCAGCCCCTGGCACTCCTCCACCGGTGCTCCGGTAATCGTCACGGGTGCGCCGTGCTCGGTGATCTGGTGGCGGACCAGCGCCTCACCGGTGGTCACGGCGGCGTGCGGGACCACGCGGGCGCCGCGCACGGTCTCCAGGGAGGCGCTCAGGCAGTCGCGGATGGCGAGCGCGGCGCGGACCGCGCGCTCGGCGCTGTTGCCGATCTGCCGGGGCGTGTCGAACAGGGCCAGCGTGACCGAGCCGATGGAGGCCACGATCGTGCCGCCGAAGTAGTCGACGCCCTCGCGGATGGTGTCCGCGATGCTGTCGAGCACGACGTCGACGTCGAACCGGTCGGCCTCGTCGGTCAGGTCGAGACGGGTGCGCACCATCAGCACGCTCACGTGCTTGCGCTGCGCCGGCACCACCTGCGAGGGGAACGGGGGCAGCCGGACCTCCTCGGCCCGCGCGGGCACGGGTTCCGGGTCGGGCGCGTCGAGCAGGACGGGCCGGGCCGTTCCGGGGAGCGCCACCGCCAGCGCGCCGCTGCGCGCGGCCTCCGGCACCAGCTCCGGCACCCTGCTGACCTGGACGGGTATCGGCGGGTACAGGTCGGGCGCGCTGAACGTGAGCGTCTCGTCGTGGGTGAGGATCGCGTGCTGGAGGGTCCGCAGCTCCCGGCACGGCTCCAGGCCGAGCTCGTCCACCAGCAGCGACCGGACCCGGCCGAACGCGGTCAGCGCGTCGGCCTGCCGCCCGCAGCGGTACAGCGCGAGCATCAGCTGGGCGCAGGAGCGCTCGCGCAGCGGGTGCGCCTCGCTCATCCGCTCCAGTTCCCCGAGCACGGCGTGGTGGCGCCCGCACGCCAGCTCCGTCTCGAAGTAGTCCTCCAGCACGTCGAGCCGGACGTTCTGGAGCACCGCAAGCTCGGACCACACCAGGCCGGTCTCGACCAGGTCGGCCAGCGCGGGTCCGCGCCAGAGGCCGAGCGCCTGCCGGAGTATTCGGCTGGCTTCCTCGTAGTCGTGCGACGACAGCCTGGACCTGCCCTCCTCGGCCAGCCGGTGGAACCCGTGCAGGTCGACCTGCTCGGGGTCGACGCTGAGCATGTAGCCGGGGGTCTGCGTGACCAGGGTGGCGGAGCCCGACGCGCGGCCGGAGGACGACAGCACGCCCCGCAGCCCCCAGATCGCGTTCTGCAGTATTTTCCGCGCCGACACGGGCGCCTCCTCGGTCCACAACGCGCCCAGCAGCTCGCTCGTGGCCACCACCCGGTTCAGATGCAGCAGCAGGAAGCCGAGGGTCGCCCGCTGCCTCGTGCCACCGAGTCCGACGATCCGGTCGCCGTCGAACACCTCCAGAGGACCCAACATCTGAAACCGCATCTACGTTCCCCCAGGAATCCGTTGCGTTCGATTCGATGTCAAAACCACGAGAACCGGTGGCGGCGGAAAAGTGTCACCCGCTGCCACCGGCGAGCGATCACCATGTCGATCGACCTGGGTTCCGTTATCCGCCACACTGGACGAAATCCCGGAACCGGTCGGTATTTTCATCTCCAGCACTACGACCGCACGGTGAACGACAGTGGCCATCGCACGCAGCGCCAAGCCCTTACCCGGCCTCGCCGCCAAGGGCACCGACAAACTGGGAAACACCTTTGCGGTACCGACTTCGGTAATCCGAATCAACGTTTCCCACCGACCTCGCACAACACCCCCAATGATATCAACGGGCGTCACCGGGACGCGAGGGTCCAAACGCCGCCGCGGAACTCGGGCCAAACCTCCCGCCATGGGAGGACCTGTCGAACGCAGGTCCACCCACCTGGCGTTTTGCCCGCGGCGCGCGTGGCGGGAGACGTTATAGGGTCGTGACCCGAAGACGGTTAAGTCCGCATGATTCGGACATACGGGTGACACCCAGGCGGACCACCTCTCGGACGGATGGCGAACGGGAGGTCGCCCGAGCCGGTTCCACGCGCCCCGCACGCACCACCGCGCGGCCGTACCCGACCCCCTCAACGGACGGTTCGGAGGCGGCGACGGGCGTCCGGAGGGGAAACAGGGTTGACAGGGGGCCGGAAACCGCCCTGCCACCAGAGGGGTCGCCACGGCCTGCGGCACCGCCGGGTTCCGTTTTCCCTGTGCCGCAACGAGACCTATGCCCGCCAAGGGAATCCGAATCACCGTGGCGCGCAC
>NZ_JBHYHC010000150.1:18178-21358 GCF_042738955.1 Umezawaea sp. NPDC059074 | reverse complement strand
CGCGTTCCTCCCCGACCTCGCCAGCAGCCTCAACAACCAGTCCGTCCAGCTGGCCAACCTCGGACGGCGGGAGGAAGCACTCGACGCCGCCACAGAAGCCGTCAACATCCGACGCAGGTTGGCCAAGGCACGACCCGACGTACACCAGACCGAATACGAACATTCACTTCAAATACTGACATGGCTTAAGGATGTTGACGACAACGATGCGACAGGTAATACGAGTCATGGCGACTAGGGCGCTTGAATCCATCAGCCGCGCACTGCGCCTGAGAGTGGTCGACTAACTCCGCAGGTTCCCTATGGGGGTCGCTGGCCGTGTTCTCCTCCATCACGGGCAATCCCGATTGCCTCCCTGCCGCGCCTGAGGGCCGCCAAGCCCTCTTGGGCATGGCAGACAACACTGTCCGGAGTTGGTCTTCGCGAGGAAGCGACACGAACGGACAGTGGCCCCCGCAAAAGGGCCACTATGACTCACCAGCTTGGGAACCGGTTGGGGCTGCATGAGTATTGGCTCTGACCAGCGCTCAAAGCCCGTCAGGTGTGGCCGCAATTGACCGCTGTTGACCAGGGCTAACAGCACGCGGACAGCACGGCCCATGGTGCATGGTCGGTCGATCACAAGTTTCATCGTGCGGAGCTTCGATGCAGGCGAGGGACAAGATCTTTCTCACCGCATGTGCTGCTGGATGAGCATCGCGGGCGGATTTTCGAGCATCTCCCCACCGAGCAACTCTACAGTTTCTTCGTCTGTGCCCAGATCGATATGAACCCTGATGACTGTGTCAAGCGGGATCCGACGGTGACTCACGACCTCTCGTTCGTCAACTCCGTCAATCTCTTCCTCGTCCGCACCGGTGAAGCCCGCTATAACGGCGAGGTGTAACACCGGTCCTTCCGCCCACGCCACGTTGAAGTGAAACGCAGGAGCTCCTCTGACGGGGTCGTGAATGACACGCATCCAAGCGCTTTCCGGCACTGCAATCGGAAGATGTTCTCGGATGTCTGTGTACACCCGGATCGGTACCCAGTTTCCGAAGTTGGGCCTCTCTCGGCCGTTTGGAGTACTCATCCGCCTATCCTGCCGCAGCGCTTCGCCTCAAGCCACCGGAGCAACAACGGCGCAGCTCTTAACCAACTGAGGGGCCTCGCGCCATCTCGTCGACCTGGCTCGCCCCAACCGCGCGTGTCAAGGGGGCTCATCCGTCCACACAGGATGGTGCGCTGGATCGGCCCCCTTGACGCGTGTGGTTGCCCTCGTGGAGGTCGACGAGATGGCGCGATCCCCGGTCCCACCGCTGAACGCGAGCGGCCGATGACTTCGACCATCTCGGAGACCTGCCGCGCGGCGAGCGCAGCCCTTGATCTTGTTTGCGGGCCCTGTGGGGTCGGTCGGCCGCTGTCGTGTGCGGCTGGGTTAGGCCCTGCCTCTCGTCGCCGGGCGCGGGTGGGTGGCCGAAGGCCGGGCCGCGCCCGCTTGCCCGAGCGACACAAGGACGGGGCCGTGAAGACCCTGCCGGACAGGATCAGCAGAGTGCGGCCGAGCGGCCCCGCAGGGGCCGCCTTGACGAAGAAAAGAAACTCTGAGCACACCTGCTGAGGTCGGTCGCCGGATGCGCTGCGGCTAGGTGGCTGGGATGGCTTCCAAGGTCAGGTGCCACGGGTAGGTGTCCATGATCTTGCCGCCATGTCGGGGAGGGTGTGGAACGAAGCCGCCTTCGCCGAATAGCACGGTGATGCCGGATTGGCGAAGCTCGTCGACACTGCGGAGGAACACGCGGTTCGCTGCCAGGGCGGTGTTGACGAACGGTAGGACTGCGATGCGGACTCCGAGGCCGGTCAGCTCAGCGAGCTGTGTGAGTACGTAGGTGTCGGCGATGCCTGCGGCCCACTTGTTGATCGTGTTGTAGGTGGCCGGTGCGACGATTACGGCGTCCGCTGGGGGCAGAGCTGGCTGACCTGGCCCCTGGTGGCCCGTACGAACGGCGTTACCGGTCAGCTTTTCCAGGGCATCGAGGTCCAGGAAGTGTTGTGCTGCGGCGGGTGTGGCCACGCGATGCACGGTCCAGCCTGCGTCGATCGCGAGGGTGATCATCACTTCGATGTGGAGGGCGGGTCCGGCTCCGCAGATCATCAGGTAGAGGACCTTGCTGCTCACGCGGGTACTCCTGCTCGTTCTGCCATCTGCTTGACCATGCGGGCTGGCTCTCCGGTGGTGTTCGCCAACAACAGGCGCAGGAGGCTGTGAGCCAGCGGGCGGCAGCGGACCTCTTGGGGTGCTGTGTGTTCGACCTGGGCCAGCAGTCTGACCGCATCCCGGTACTCACCGCTCATGATCTTGGCTTCGGTGAGGTCGAGTAGGAAGCTTGCTCGGCGTTCCGGCGACAGGCCTGCGATGGCCTCGGGCGGGATGGTCTCGGCGTAGCGGAGGGAGGCTTGGGAGTCGTGCAGGCGAACCAGGGCCGCTACGCGGTGGACGGCGACGTTGGTCCGGCCGAAGTAGGTGTGGTGGGTGCGGTAGTGCCGTTGCATCCGTTCCGCGGCTTGTGAGGCTTGCTCGTGCATGGCCAGGGCCAGTGGTGCGTCTTCTTGCTCAGCGGCGGTGATCGAGGCGGCGAGGAACAACATGCCCATGAGCGAGAGCAAGTGCTCTTCGTTCTCGGCGACCTCGGCGCGCATTCCGTCGGCCATCGTCTGCAACGCGGAAATCGCCTCGGTCGGCTGCTGGACGCTGGTCATGGCGCGGGCCAGGCTGCGGGTTGCTCGGGCCAGCGACCAGGTGTCGTTGACGGCGAGTGCGGTGTGGATGGCTCGGTCCGCGGCTAGCCAGGCGATGTCGTTGCTTTCGAACTTGAGCAGCATTGAGGACGCCAGGCGGTAGGTCGTCACCAGGACCCGGTAGGCCCCCACAGTCTCGACTGCGGAGCAGCTCATGACATAACGGGGTTACGGATAGGACCTCCGAGGGTGGGATACCTACCCAGAGTGGATGGCCCGACATCGATCAGGTCAATACCAGGCACCCGCACGCTCGGAAGGAATGGTGTCGAGCTTGTCGGCGACCAGCTCCGGCGTGGGTGTGCGGGGGGGGGTGGGCCCCCCACCCACGACCAGGTGGTGAATGGGTGTGGGTGGGCCTAGCGTTCACGATGGTAAGCACCCCACCCCTGTTTGGGGGGA
>NZ_JBHYHC010000150.1:0-18168 GCF_042738955.1 Umezawaea sp. NPDC059074 | reverse complement strand
CTCCGATCAACCCCCGCCTCCCGTCCTGTTTGTGTGTTGGTTGTCGCTAGGGGCGCCCCCCCGG
The DNA here is from genome assembly GCF_042738955.1 of Umezawaea sp. NPDC059074. Taxonomy (NCBI): domain Bacteria; kingdom Bacillati; phylum Actinomycetota; class Actinomycetes; order Pseudonocardiales; family Pseudonocardiaceae; genus Umezawaea; species Umezawaea sp. NPDC059074. Next base: position 18,104 of record NZ_JBHYHC010000150.1, on the reverse strand, counting down.
GGGGGGTTGGGGGGGGGGGGGGGCCCCCCCCCCCCCCCCACGACCAGGTGGTCAGTCGTTGTCGGTGACCTTCTCGTACACGATGTTCAGCACCCAGCCCGTGATGGCGACGATGATCGCGCCCCAGAACGCCGGCCAGAAGCCCGTGACCTCGAACGGGAGGCCGACCTGTTCGGAGATGTACCCCGCCAGCCAGAACAGCAGGCCGTTCACGACCAGGCCGAAGAGGCCCAGCGTGAGCAGGTAGAAGACGCAGCCGAGGAGTTTCACCACCGGTTTGATGATCGCGTTGATCAAGCCGAAGACGAGGGCGACCAGCACCAGCGTGCCGATCTTCGCCGGGGTGGACGCCTCGCCCAGATCGATGCCGGGGATCACGGTGGACACCCACACCGCGACCGCCGTCAACAGCACCTGCACCAAAAATCCCATGGCGAAGGCTAACCGTGGAGGTCAAGTCCCCGGCGGCCGAGGGCGGTCCACGTCCACAAAGGACGTCAAGGGGTCATCCCACCCGGAGGGACCAGACGGCGGCGGCGGGCGGGCCGCAATAGGGTTTGCGGCATGGCTGAGGAAGAGGCGGGTCAGGGCGGCGAGAGCACGCTCACGGTGGTGCTCGCGCTGGCCGTGAACCTGGCCATCGCGGTGATGAAAGCGGTGGCGGGCGTCATCACCGGGTCGTCGGCGATCCTGTCGGAGGCCGCGCACTCGGTGGCGGACACGTTCACCGAGGCGCTGCTGCTGACCGCGTTGCGCCGGTCGGACAAGCCCGCCGACCGCAAGCACCCCTTCGGCTACGGCAAGGAGCGGTACTTCTGGTCGCTGCTCGCCGCCGTGTCGATCTTCGCGTCGGGCGCGATGTTCGCGTTCTACGAGGGCTTCCGGACCGTGTTCGGCGAGGCCGAGGAGCAGACGCGGCCGCTGGTCGGCTACATCGTGCTGGCGTTGGCGTTCCTGATGGAGTCCGTGTCGTGGACGCAGGCGATGCGCCAGGTCCGCCGCGAGTCGAAGGCCGAGAACCGGTCGATCGTCGAGTACCTGCGCATGTCGGACGACCCGACGGTGAAGACCGTGTTCCTGGAGGACTCGGCGGCGTTGACCGGCCTCGTCATCGCGTTCGCCGGTGTCGGCCTGCACCAGGTCACCGGCTCGTCGGTGTGGGACGGTGTCGCGTCGCTGATGATCGGCGTGCTGCTGGTGGCCGTGGCGTATTCGTTGGCCCGCACCAACCGCGACCTGCTGATCGGCCGCCAAGCTGACCCGGTGATGGTCCGGGCGATCGGCGAACGCCTCCGCCAGGCCCCCGAGGTCGAGGCCGTGGTCGACCTGCTCAGCATGTTGACCGGCACCGACCGCGTCCTGCTGTGCGCCCGCTTGGACTTCGACGACGCACTGGGCGCCGCCGACCTGGAACGCGCGTGCGTCCGCATCGACGGCGAACTCCGCAAGGAGTTCCCCGACCTCGACGAGATCTTCCTCGAACCCGTCCCCCGCAACGACCCGGCGATGCGCGAACGCGTCCTGTCCCGCTACGGCTTCAACCTCTAGCGGTTCGTGTCGGTCCGGTGGAAGTTCAGGTAGGCGCGCGACGGCGTGGGCCCGCGCTGCCCCTGGTACCGCGACCCGGCCTGCTTCGACCCGTACGGGAACTCGGCCGCGCTGCTCAGCTGGAACAGGCACAGCTGCCCGATCTTCATGCCGGGCCACAACGTGATGGGCAGGTTCGCCACGTTCGACAGCTCGAGCGTGATGTGCCCGGAGAAGCCGGGGTCGATGAACCCCGCCGTGGAGTGCGTCAACAGCCCCAGCCGCCCCAACGACGACTTGCCCTCCAACCGCCCGGCGAGGTCGTCCGGCAGCGTCACCTTCTCGAACGTCGACCCCAGCACGAACTCACCGGGGTGCAGCACGAACGGCTCATCGGCTTCGGCCTCGACCAACGACGTCAGGTCGTCCTGCTGCTGCCGCGGGTCGATGTGCGTGCACTTGGTGTTGTTGAAAACCCGGAAGAACCGGTCAAGCCGCACGTCGATGCTCGACGGCTGCACCATCTCCCCGTCGAACGGCTCCAGGACCAGCCGCCCGGACTCGACCTCTTTGCGCAGTTCACGATCGCTCAGCAACACGAGCCACAGAGTAACGGGACCCCACCACCCCCCAACCCCACCCTGTGTATGATCGGTCCCGCAGCACAACGCGGGTGTAGTTCATTGGTAGAACGACAGCTTCCCAAGCTGTAGAGGCGGGTTCGATTCCCGTCACCCGCTCCACGACGAAGGCCCAGGTAAGAGCCGTGAACCGGTTCCCCTGGGCCTTCGTCATGCCGTGGGTAGAACCGCGCCGTGCACTCCACGTGCACCAACCTGCCGGGAGCAGGGATCCTCCCGCCTCTTCGTCCAGCGCAAGCGGCCTGCACCTCAGATGAAACCGAGCGAACTCGGGTACATTTGGCGCGTGTTGTCTCGCCGCAAAGCCGCAGTAGGTGCAGCCGTCTTCATGGGCGTATCTAGCGCGGCTCAGGTGTTGGCCGGGGCCGATGATGCACTGACCGGGCCGCAGATTGCGTGGTTCTTTACCACTGTCGGATCAGCAGCCGTGGTAGGCGCACTCTCGCTTGCAGACTTCTCAAACCCGCAGGTCAAGGCTCTTCAAAAAATTCTCTGAAGATCATATGCAATGCGCATATGCAATGCGTCTGACCGTGGCATCCACAAGGTTTGCCCAGATGCAGAGGTTGACCGGAGCCTGTGATTAAGCAATCCACGTGCGCTAGCCAGCCGGGACCAGTGCCCCAGCCTCACCCTCGTCGTCATCCACCACGAGTGGCCCGAACCTCTCGGGCATGGCTACCGCGAGTCGCCGAATCGCTTCCCGCTGCTCCTCGGTCAGCGCCCGCCACGCTGCGACTTTGTTGGCCTCCTCTCCCCCAGGCACACGCTCCCTGGCAATCAACCCGTCCAGCCCGGCCGCCATCTCCCTGTCCGCCTCGCTGGTCGCGTGCTGGTAGATCAACGCCGCCCTCGGACTGTCGTGCCCCATTCGCGCCATCAGATCTTTGGTGCTGGCCTTGGTCCGCGCGGCGAGCGTGTTGCCCGTGTGCCGCAGGTCGTGGAAGTGCAGATGCGGAACACCGACCGCAGCTACCGCCTTCTTCCACCCTGTCCTCGGGTTGAAGTCGCCCCGCCGAAGCGGATTGCCGCGCTTGCCCGTGAACACCCAGGCATCCGCCCCCGACTGGGTGAACTCCTCCAGGTGCGCGAGGAGGTCGGCACGAATCCTGACCGGAACTGTCACCTTCCGCCGTCCCGCCCGCGATTTCGGCGGTCCCCAGACCAGCCCACGACCAGGCAGTTCGACGAACGCCCCGGCGACCTGAACCCAACTCCCATCAGGCGCGATGTCCATTCGCCGAAGTCCGGTGATCTCGCCCCACCGCAGCGTGCAGAACGCGGCGAGCAGCACAAACGTCCGATAGCGAGGCTCGGACATCCGAGAGGCCAGGTCGAAGACCTGGGAAACGGTCAGCACCGGCCGCTCATCCGGGCTTTCAGCACCAGCCCCCGCCACCTGGCACGGATTCCGAGGAATGATCCGGTCCTCATTGGTCGCGGTCATCAGCACTGCACGGAGAAGCCGGTAAGCCTTCGCCGCCATCGTCTCCGAGACTCCCGCTCGAAGCAGGTCAGCACGCCACTTGCGGATCATCGGGGTATCGAGGTTGCCGACCTGGACATTGCCAAGATGAGGCGTGACGTACTTCCCCAGCAACCAGCCGTAGAGCTGGACCGTGCGCGGACGCAGCTTCGGCCGCTCGGAGATCCACGCTTCCGCGTAGTCCTGAAGCCTGATCTTCGCCCGCTCCGGATCAGTCCACTCACGGCGAGCAATGGCGCTCTCGACATGGACCAACCACCGGTCCGCGTCCCGCTCGGTAGCGAACGTCTCCGGTGCCGGATGCCGCTTCCCGTCTGGCCCGGTGTACATCGCTTGGAAACGTCCAGACGGCAACTTGCGCACCAGGCCGAACCGACGACGTCCGCTCTTCTTGCCCGCCATCAGGCCGCCTTCCACAGGTCACGGCGAACCGAGTCAGGCGTGATCGCGTCCACCCGACCGGCCTGAACGAACGCGTCGAGGTCGACCCGCTTGAACCGGACGTACTTCCCGACCTTGTAAAACGTGACCCGACGATCGGCGACCAAGCGCCGGATGAATCGAACGGTGGTGCTGAGGTAGTCGGCGGCTTCGTCCACCGAGAAGTGCTCACGTGCTTGTGCAGCGGTCATGCCGCCACCTCCCTTTCGTACTTGCGACGTCGTTGTTCGCGGAGCCGATCGGCGACGGCTGAAGCCAGTTCGCGTTCGGCGTCGTTGTCGTATCCAGAGCCCGAGTAGGCCCAGTCGTTGACGACCACCACCGAGTCCGCTTCCAGGCCGAGGCGGTCGAGGGTCTCTTGCGCGCGGAAGGCACGGCGCTCACCACGGATGGCCTGGAAGGTGGTCGAGTAGTGCTTGGACTTGGTCAGGAAGTGGCCGCGGAACCCGAGCATGTGCGTCCACCGCTTGAGGTTCAGTTCCTCGTAAAATGGGAGGTCGCCGAGGTCCCAGGTGGTTTGGATCATGGCCCGGTGGTGTTCGGAGACGCGCAGGTAGTCGATCTCCAGTTGGGAGCGGATCGGCCGGTCGGCGGCTTCGGTCTTGCCGGTGCCCTTGGTGGCGTACTTGGCGACGTAGCCAGCCAGCTTGTGTTCGCTGATCGCGCCGGAGTCGTCCTCGACCTCGTGTGCGGAGGTGGGGCGAATGGGGCGGACGTCGACCTGGTTGCCCCAGACCAGCGGGAGCACCAGGCCGTCAGGCCGTGCCGTCTCCAGCAGCACGGAGGCAGCCGCGGACTTCACGCAATGGTCGAGCAGCTCCGTAGTCGCCCACCGGGGCGTGGAGTCGCGGGGGCCGTCCGGCCCGTCCACGCGGATGACGGCGTGGAAGTGGACCAGGCCGCGCCGTTGGTACTCGGCGACCTTGGCGTAGGAGACCCGAGCGTGGTCCTTGAACTCCCGGACCGTCAGCCCCGCCGCGTTCGCCAGGGCACGCCTCAGGGCGATGGTGAACCGGTGCCAAAGCTTGCCCGCGTGTGCTTGCCACAGGACCGCGCCGACGTAGTCATACGTCTCCGGGACGAGTGGCCCGCCGATACGTGGGTCATCGGGGTGGTGGTAGTCCCCGCAGGCGCAGGGGATGACCTTGCCGCTCTTGGGATGTGTCCGCCGGTTGTGCACCGACCCGAATGACGGAGCCGTCAACGTGGCGAAGACCCGAGGCTTCTCCGCGACGGTGAGGGGGACGCCTTTGGAGCCGCCGGACAGGCCTGCGTGCATGAGGTGGAAAGCGTCGGCGGCGTAGCGGTCAGAACAGGTGGGGCAGACGCTCTGACGCCGGTTGCCGCACGGGATGAACACCTCCCCGCCGAGGTGCGCCATCACCGAGCCGGTGGTGGTGTCGTGGAGCTGCCACGCCCCGAACAGCCGGATCGGTGCGGCACAGCCGCCGATGGCGGTGACCTTGTCGCGCCATTCGCGGTAGTCGGGGGCTTTGAGCCGAGCGTGGATGCGGTCTTCCAAAGTCAGCATGTGGTGACCTCCTTTCGTTGGGGCGCAACGCACAGGGGCATGACCGATGCGTTGGTCACATGCCCCTGATGAGTGGGGTGGTTCAGGTGGTGGCGAGTTCCCGGACGATGCGCGCGGCGTAGTCGGGGGCGACCTTGACGGCGTCCTGCACGTCTTGGGCGGTCAGCTCACGGCCGAGCGCGTCGACCTGGTCCCGCTTGACGCGCAGGGCCTCGATCATGGGCGCCGGAAGCCGCAGCCGAATCGGGGCGCTCACCGCGGACTTCGGCTCGGGCACCTCGGGTCGTTGCTGGTCAGCGGCCTGCGTTGGTACGGCGTTGAGCGCCTGGTCCCGTGCTGCCGTGCAGCGTTGCTGGATGATTGGCATGACTTCGGCGATGAGGTAGACCACCAGCGGGATTACCACGTGCAGGAACACCATCCCGTGATTGATCGGCCCCGAGGGCGGCCGGACGGAAGACCACACGTTGGTGACCAGCGTCGCGCCGAGCAGGACCCTTTTGAGCCGGGTCACGGTCTGGTGAGCGGCGGAGATGCCGCGCGAGATCATCTCCGCTTCCCACCGCAAGAGCGTGATCAGGATCCCCGCCAACGCGGGTTCGACCAGCCACGCGCCCCACCACATCGGGTCAGCGGGCGTGAGGTGTCCGGCGAGGAAGTCGTGGACACCGGTGGTGGTGAACCCGAGCCCCGCCGCGAGGAAGGCCCACATGCACCGGGTCACCGAGGCGCGGAACCGGTCGACCCGCACGGCGTTGAGTTGCGGGTCCCCGGTGAGTTGGTGGAGTTGGTGCGACTCGTCCAACTTGGCCCGCAGCTTGCGTACCGACCGTGTCTCGCCGGGTTGATTGTCGTTGTGCTGCTTGGGTTTGCCGAACACTGTTCAGGCCACGTTCGTGCGGTCAGCCGTGCGCGGGTAGTGGAGGCGCTTGCGCTCCGGCCCGGACAGCCCCGCCACCATCCCGGAGGCGTAGTAGCGGCGGGACCCCTGACCGCTGGCCTCCCACCCGAGTTGGTCGGCGCGGCACTCGGCGAGCACCGGACAGCCCGCGCACACGTCCTTGACCGCCTCGATCCGTTTCGGGTCGAAGAACTCTTCAGTGTCCTGGCCCGCGCACGCGGCTTGAGAACGCCAGGCCGGAGGTTGTCCGGAGCGGCCGAACAGCACGAGCATCAACGCCCGGTACCCCGCGTAGCTGGCCTGATCGTGGGCGTTCACGCGGCCACCCCCGCAGCAACGGAGCGACGGGCCAGCACCGACCGGCCCAGGTGGACCAGGCGGGCGACTTCTTCGTAGGTGACGGACTCGGCGACGCAGGGCGCGAGCCGGAACACCCCGGCCAACACCACCACGGGCTTGTCCCGATCCACGCCGGGGTGACCGTCCAAGTCGGCGACGGTGGCCGAGGCCGCGAGGCCGAAGCAAATCCCGGCGGCGGTACGTCCGGTCGCGGCTACCGACACCTCGTGACGCGGTTGGTGGGTCCAGGCCAGGGAGACGCCGTCCAGGGTGGTCGACCACAGCAGCAGCGCCGCCAAGCGGTCGGGGGCGGTCCCGCTGGTGAACTCCATGTGCACCGAGCGGGACCGTGTCGAGATCACCAACCGGTCCGGACGCGGCAGCCCCTTGGACCGCATTATGGATCGCACCGCCCGCATGATCCGATCGAGCGAACGCGGGGAATCGTTGGCAGACATAGGAAACCTCCAGAAGTGAGGCGAAGTAGTGGGGAGGTCAGGCGACGACGCGCAGGCCCGAACCGGCCGCGGAGTCGCTGGGACCGGCTTTGACGAACTCGACGAGTTCGGTGATGTCCGCATCCGTGGTGAAGGCCGCGCGGACGCGCTTGGGGTTGCGGGAGCGGGAATCAACCCGGAACCCGATCCCGGCGGTCGACTCGTCGGCCGGGATCTGGTCGGCGATCGCGCCGCGCTCCCGAGCCCCGTCGCCCAGGACCATGTCCGGGTGCCGCTCCGAGGTCACTCGTAGGCACACCCGGTGCGGGATCAGGTCCCGGATGGGGACGACGTCCTTGGACGGCTCCTGCACGTAGGCGTCGAGGACGTCGTTGGTGGCGCGGCCCATCGAGGTGATGACGGAGCAGGCGGCGGTGATCTCGTGGGCGAAGTCGGGCCGGTAGGCCATCAACGACCCGATCTCGTCGATGATCAACCAGTCCAACGGGTGCTCCCGCGAGACCGGCACGGACCGCACTCCGGCGCGTTGCAACCGGCGCTGCTTGCGCTCCATGTTGTCCCGGAACAACGAGATCAACTCGGCGCAGTCCTCCGCCGAATCGGCGTACCGGCCGTCGACAGCCCAAGAACCTTCGCGGCCGGATACCCATGGCCCGCGAGCCACCCGGAAACCGCGACCTCTTTCGCCGCGTCCGCCCAGTGGCTCATGTTCCGGCCGATGCGCACCACGCAGGCCGAATCCCGCAGGCGGAATATCGCGTTCTCACCCAGCCGCAGCAGCTCGGCGTCCTCGGACTCCAACCCAGCCGCAGCGCACGCCGACCCGAGAACGGCCACCGCCGAAGTTGAGTCGAACCGGCCGCTGGTGTCCGTGGTCGCCACGCTGGCAAGGCTAGGGGAGGCAGGGCAGGCCTGCTAAGTGACCAACGTCAGGGCCCCCACCAGCCGTAAATGTCGCCGATCACCCACGTCCACACGACGACGCAAGCCACGCTGGCCAGGATGATCAACGCAAGCATGACGCCGCGATCCGAGACCACTCGACGAACCTGGCGTTGGCACGCAGCTTGCTCGCGGTGCTGGCACCCCTCGCTCTGGAAGCCCGTCGCCACCGAGCAGCACGGCACTCGGCAGCGAGTTCCAAGGCCGCGAGCCCCTTGGCCGCCAGAACCTCCGCCGCCTGCTCCCTGACCTGACGAACCTCCCTGTCCGGAACGTCCAGGCCTTGCTCAGGCGCGCTGCTCACCTCGCCCGGCAGCGCCAGGTCAGCCGGATCATCGAGAGCCCGGACACCCGGAACACCGGCGTACAGGGCAAGGCCGTCCAACAACAACGAGATGTGCGACGGCTCCCGCGCGGTGAACGGATTCCGGTGCAAGCGGTAGGTGAGCCCCACCTGGGCCAGCAGATCGAGCGCGTCGACATCCAACGCGTCGCAGTAGAAGCCGAGCAACGTGGGGGAGGGACTCCGCGCGCCTTTCTCGATCTTGGACACCGACGAGGTCGACATGCCGTACCGCTCCGCGAGGTCGAGGCCCGTGATGTCCCGCGCCTCCCGCAACGCTCGCAGGTGCCGACCGAGGACTTGGTGGTGCACGTTGAGCGCGCCGACGCTGCCTGTGCGTGCCCATCACTGCACCTCAAGAGCCTTCGGTACGGCCGCTGCGCTTTGGTACGCGGTCGCGTCCACGACAGAGCCACCGCGCCCCTCGGACCGTTCGATGAGAAGACGACCCAACCGCGACAGGAGCGCGCCGAGGTTCTGCTCAACATCGGACAGAGGCCGGGTGTACTCGGTGACGCTGAGCGTGGTCCCCTCGTCCAACACGCGCGTGATGTACCGGTGCACTTCTTGATTGGCCTCAGTGAGAGAAGCCAGGAAGATCCGTTCCACTCGCTCCATCACTCAACGCCCTTACCGTGGCTGAAACAGGCAGCGATTCTCATGCGCCGTCCACCTTCACGTCATCGACTTCCCCATCGATTACGACGAGGTCCGTACCGGTCCGCCGGATGGACCGCCGTAGGACCGAGATGGCGTGGTTGTTGCTGGAGAGGTGATCAAGGCTCGGCACGACGACTGCCTGAGTGGCCCTCAGCGCCAAGGCGTCGAGCAGCGCCGTGAACCCGATTCTGGCGACCTGCTCATGCGGAATCCCGCGATCAACGAAGACGAGCGCCAAGCGGTGGCCCCGCGTTTCGCAGAAGGCAGCGATCTCCTTGCGCCACAGCCCGATCTGAATCTCATCGGGCACCTCGGCCAAGAGGTAGCCGTAGACACTGGACTCGGGCGGGGCAGAGAGCCGGACGGGCTCAGTCTCGGGCTTCACGGGCGCTGGTCCTCACGGTGTCGCCATCGGAACAGATGGACGGCACTCAGCGCCGGAGACGTTGCGCGATGAGCAGGGAGTCCCACCGCACTGGTCGCTCCCCGACGCCAAGTGCCTGGTAGAGAACCTAGGAAGCCTTGAGTGCTACGCGTTGTACAAAATGTGTGACTGTCCGCCAGTTACGCTGTGCTGAGGCGAACCGGTCGAAATTCAGGAGCCTTGTATGGCTGACCCAGCACACGAGATCGGGAAGCGCGTCCGCTACTGGCGACTACGCCGCAACATCGGCCGCAAGCAGTTCGCCGACATGGTCGGCCGCTCAACCTCGTGGCTGGACAAGATCGAAACCGGCGAACGCCACCTGGTCCGCCTACCCACGCTGGAACTGGTCGCCGACGCACTAGGCATCGACCCCACCGTGCTCACCGACGCCCCGGCCGCCGAACGCGCAAGCGCCTGCGTCGACCCGACCGAAGTCCTGGCCATCCGATCGGCCCTAGGCAGCTACCCAGCACTCGGCCGCCAAGCCGCAGCCCCTGTCGTGCTGGCCAACCTCCAGCGCCAGGCCGACTACCTCGACCACGCCTGGACCGCCTCCCACTTCACCACCGTGGCTCAACACCTCCCGACCTTGCTCGGCGACGCACAACGAGCCGTGTCCACCGCGCCCCAGTCCGAAGCCGTCGAGGCCTACCGAGTCCTGGTGACGACCTACCGCCTGGCGTCCTCGATGCTGCTCAAGTTCGAAAGCAACGACATCGCCTGGCTAGCCGCGGACCGAGCCATCCACACCGCACTCGCCGTCAACGACACCTGGTCGCTGGCCCGAGCAACCCGCAGCCTGGCCCGCGCCATGACCAGCGTCCAGCAGCCATCTGAGGCGATTTCCGCGTTGCAGACGATGGCCGACGGAATGCGCGCCGAGGTCGCCAACGACGAGGAACACTTACTTTCTCTCATGGGCATGTTGTTCCTCGCCGCCTCGATCACCGCCGCCGAGCAAGAGAACGCATCACTGGCTCTCGCCATGCACGAACAGGCCTCACAGGCCGCAGAACAGATGCAGCGGCACTACCGCACCCATCACACCTACTTCGGTCGCACTAACGTCGCCGTCCACCGCGTAGCGGCCTTAGTCCGCCTGCACGACTCCCAAGCCTCCCTCCGCTACGCCGAGACCATCCCGCCCGAGGCCATCGCAGGACTGTCCCCGGAACGGAGAGCAAGCTTCCTACTCGACCTCACCGAGGCAAAGATCATGTGCGGCGACTACCGCGATGCGGCCAGACTGCTGTCACAGGTGGAACACACCGCACCGCAAGAGGTCCGTTGTCGCCCGCTGGCTCACAGCCTCTTGCGCCTCCTGCTGGCGAACACCACAGGGGAACCGGGACGCATGGTCAAGCAGATGGCGGAACGAGCAGGAGTACCCGCGTGAGCAGCAAGGTGCTCTACCTGATGATCTGCGGAGCTGGACCCGCCCACCACATCGACGTGATGATCACCCTCGCGATCGACGCAGGCTGGACCGTCCACTGCGTAGCCACACCCGCCGCAGCACAACACTTCCTCGACCTCGACGCCCTCAAAAAACTGACCGGCAACCCCGTCCGAACCGGACACCAAGGACCAAGCCAACCAGCCCTGCCCCCAGCAGACGCGGTGATCGTGGCACCGGCCACCTACAACACCATCAACAAGTGGGCCGCAGGCATCGCCGACACCTACGTACTCACACAACTCGCCGAGTTGACCGGACTCGGAGTCCGCATCGCCGTCCTACCGTTCGTCAACACCGCCCTCGCCGCGAACCGCGCGTTCCTCCGCAGCGTCGACGAGCTTCGCCAATCCGGCATCACCGTTCTCTTCGGCGAAGGCGGATTCGTTCCACACCCTCCCCGACACGGCGGCAAGATCATGGACACCTACCCGTGGCACCTGACCTTGAAAGCCGTCTCAGCCACCTAGCCACAGCACGCCCATGGAACAACCTTTGGCAGGTGTGTTCAGAGTTTCTTTTCTTCATCAAGGCGGCCCCTGCGGGGCCGCTCGGCCGCACTCTGCTGATCCCATCCGGCAGGGTCTTCACGGCCTCATCCCTGTGTCGCTCGGGCAAGCAGGCGGGGCCCGCCCTGGCGGGCACCCACCTGCGCCCGGCGACGGGGAGGCAGGGCCTAACCCGGCCGAACGGGCAGCGGCCGACCGACCCCACAGGGACCGCAAACAAGATCAAGGGCTGCGCTCGCCGCGCGGCAGGTCTCCGAGATGGCCGAGGCCGTAGACAGCTCACGTTCGGCGATAGGGACGGGGATCGCGCCATCTCGTCGACCTCCACGAGGGCAACCACACGCGTCAAGGGGGCAGACCCAGCGCACGTGACCGGTGTGGATGGATGAGCCCCCTTGACCCGCGCGGTTGGGGCGGGGCCAGGTCGACGAGATGGCGCGAGGCCCTCAGTTGAGAACATCAGCGAGGTACAGTCGGATCGTGTCGTCCCGCCGCAAGACCGCAGTCTGCGCTGCACTTCTCTTGGGGCTGTCCGGAGCGGCTCAGGTGCTGGCAGGGGCAGACGATGGCTTGACCGGGCAGCAGTTGACTTGGTTCCTGACCACGACCATCTCAGCAGCACTCGCAGGTGGACTATCGCTGTGGAACTCAGGTGCCACCGCAGCTAGCTCCCTCAAAAAAAATCGCTGAAGATCCAAAACTAATTCTTCTGGAATGGATTAGGAATTGCAGAGATGAAACGTTGGAAGCCGTGCGTCGACTCTCGATCTTAAGTGCGGACGCAACGTTCACGACGAGCGAAGCGAAGAGTTACGCCATACGGCCGAACGTCTGCTCGCAATTAGCGCGATCGCGTGATGCAAATTAGAGAGAATTATGGTCGCCAATAGAATGATTTACTGAAAATGTTCACCCTGAACGGTGCACTACGGGCCACTACTCTCGTTCCAACCAAGAGAAATACTTCAACCAAGTGGGTTCCCGTGTAAGCGGTGCTTTCATGATTCTCGCTTGGGTCGACAGACTTCTTGCCGTTGATAGCTTTCGCTTCAAAGAAGTCACCGCGCAAGCCCATCTGTTCTCTTGCATGGGCCCCAGTGTTCGTTACGCGCCACCGAACAGTCACGCTCGTTGGCCCGTAGGGAGTCGCCTTGAAACGCAGATACTTTCCCTGGAAAAGTAGTGGTCCATCATCGGGGTACAAGCTCGCCTTCCCTCTTTTTCCCCGCTTTTCCCAAGCTTGAATGCTCACCGAATAGCGTGGATCGAGAGACTCGTACCACCCCCGCGTGGCCGGAGATTTAGCGTGAGAGGCGTCGCCAAGTGCAACTTTGAATGGTCCTTGCTGTTTTTCCACGAGCGGAAAAGCTTCGCCAAACAGTTCACGCCAGCGCTCACACGACTCGACTAGGGTGGTCGCCTGGATTGCAGCACAAGCAATTATGACCGCTGAGGCCAGTTCAGACTTGAACTCTTTGAACGATTCTCTGGTCCAGCGGCCTGCAAGATTCTCGCGAGGAAGGACAGGATTAGCTACGATCGGAGGACTGGTAAGGTCCTTCAATTCTGCATCAAGGCTTTCAAGAGTGAGGAAAGCACGCTCACCATCATTGGATGCTTGAGCGGGCATATGGCTAGCTAGCAAGACCTGCAATACGATGGATTTAACAGCGCTTCGAACCTCTTGATGTTCATCGCGCCACCGCTTGATCATCTTTACCAAGTCGACAAAGCGAGGACCTTGCTGGCCACACCATGCCGTGTACTCATTGGGCGCAGTAGGATGCCAACCCTGATTCTGACGAGGAGCGTCAAGTGGGGCCTCTGGGCTTTGGCATACTCTTACGGGTACGACGTCCACATGAAAACTGCCAATTTCGTCATCGGCATATTCAATTCGAACACACGGCTGCTTAAGCTTGAGCTTTCCCGCATAGCGGCCGTTGGCCTCAAGCTTTCCGTATACGTCCTTTAGTGCGCCTTCTGCGGTATCTGCTTCGCCTGCACTTATGCAGACAATGTCTACGTCATATTCCCCACCCTTGACCGGCTTAACCGCCGTACCATTCGCATATGATCCCTGAAGGAAGACTTCGGAGACAGTTAAGCCATACTGCTCGCGCAGAAATTTGAGCAGGGTGCTCGAAGCACTTTCGATCCTCCCTACTTGCTTAACGCCCAGGGAGATGTCTTCAACAAATCGGCTAAAATAATCTTGGATATTCATCTAGCTCAACTTTCGCAGTTTCTAATCAAAACTAGAGCCCAGCGCCAGGGCTGCAAGGAGAGATGGTTGCGGACATCCCTGAGGAAGTCATCAGCGGCGCTGGCTGATACGGCTATTTGGGGATTAACGTCGTCGGCGTCTGCATTACCTAGCTTTCCAGGCTTGTCCCATGCTGCCTGAATCAGAGAGCGAGTAGCGTGCTTTTGTTTGTCCACCAATTTGCGGTAGCTCCGACGCATGTACTTTGACTCGCTGCCAATCCAGCCATCATAGTAGACCAGTCGTTCCTGGAGGTCGTGGAAACGATCATGGATTGCCCGTAAAGCTTCCGGGGTGTCATCTCGTCGGCGCACCCGATAGAGGAGTTCTTCCCACTCAAGAGCAGCTCGAAAAGATTCGCCATACATCTGACGACGTCGGTCGCGGCCCGCAAAGACACGCCCAAAAAAGAGAGTCGTCAGGGCCACAATTATAGCGGCTGAGCTAGCTGCAACCGCGGCAACAATCTTTATTTGATCATCGGTCATCGGTTCCCCCAGGTGATTGGCACTTTAATATTACACCAGCTACCCAGACGTCGCTCACTAGTAATCTAGTAATAGAGTGAGGGCGCAGCTATTCGAACGTTGCATATAAGATTACCGTTTCCTTCGTGGCGATGATCCGAGCACACGCAGATTTCGCAGCTCCTCGTGACCGCTCCATGATTAGCGCGGTTCGGGCGTTCTATCTCGTAGCGTAGAGCTACAAGTACCGCACGAGGCATCGTCCGATTGGGTGAACAGAGTAACGCGTATGCCTGCCTGAGCGACACACTCTGTGCAATAAGGTCTGTAAGGAGGTAGCCGTGTCATCCTTTCCGTGCATTAGATCTTGCTAAAGATCTAATGCGAGAGATGCAATCTGGGCTAGCCACACCCAGCAGCGCACTCATGCCCGGACGGTTGGTAGCACAGTGGCACAACCGCGACTCTCCATGCCTGGTTCACTAGATAAACTCTGTGACTGCAAAGCGAATACAGGTACCACGTGACGACTAAGCGAATTCGTCGGCAGCACGTTGTGTCAAAATTTTATCTAAAGGGATTTGCCAACGAGATGGGGCAACTGAGGCGCGTTTTCCTCCCTGGCGATAGAAGTCATCTAATAGCAACATCGGATGCGACCGTCATCAAGGACTTCTATACGGTCACGCTTCCCGATGGCACAGAGTCAGATATGTTTGAGAGGGCTTTCGGGGAGATTGAAACTCCGGCTGCCGAAGCGCTTAGATTGCTGCTTGACAGGACTTGGCCTCTGCAAGGCGAATTGCGCGCAGCCTTATCGTCGTGGATAGCACTTCAACATCTTCGGGGAGAAAATGTCCGCGCAGGCGGTGATCAGCAAAAAGCTCTCATAATTCGCCTTATTGTCGGAGTGTCGGGTAAGCAGGCTCTGCGCGAAATTATTGAGCGTGCAGAGCATCGTTCTGTGACGGACTCTGAGCTTGACTGGGAGTGGCGAGATATAACGAAGCCTGGCGGTCCGGACTTCAAGTCCGACGCTAAGGGGCATCTCCATCTCGTAACAAGGCTTCATGATGGTATGAGCCGCTACCTACACGATAGCCAGTGGACTATTTTCCGGTTTAACCGACGCCACTTGCTCACGACAGATCATCCAGTTGCCATGGCGACCAGGCCAGATTATCCGGAGCATCAAGGAGTTGGCATATTCACTGCCGACGCATTTCTCACTCCGTTGAGCAGATATGCAGCCTTGATGATCAAACCACGGCATAAACTGTCTATTCAAGACGCGTTTGTTCCTGACTTTGAGCAAGCAGGGACGACGAAGTATGCCCGATGGATCAACCAAGAGCTAGTAATCCACGCTAAGCGTCACATCTACATGCATCCTGAAGACAGTCTCACCGACGGTTTGCATTTGCCACAGCCCGATCGACCTAATATGCCCGAAGATACGGGAGGAGATCTAATTCGAGAAGAAGGCCTTTTCTATGGTGTAAGTCGAGAACAGCGTGCAGCCATGGCGAAAGCTATGCCGAGAGACCGTAACAGAGATGGAATGAGTATTCGTGACCTAGAATGGCCTATCCCTGGTCGCGTTACACCTGGGCGACCAACGTCCTGGTAGTTGTTAGCTCGATCAATATAAACCCGCTCACGGAAACGTAGGCGGGCGTACAAGACCGATCTTGACTCGGTCTCGGCCAGGCCAGTCCCGCCGGAGACGGCTGCCAGGACGGCCGTCGGTACACCAAGAATCATGTTCATGGTGCGCCATAACTTCATCTGCTCAAACTGGCCTTGACTGCTCCACAGCGCACTCTCATGAATCCGATCCGCGTCTTCAGCAATCGGCAAAAGTTCAGGGTCGAGACTTTTGGGAACCAATGACACTGACTTGTCGTTCGTCAGGGGCGTTGCAGACGCGGGTCAATTTTGGCTTCGGTGCTCATCCTTACGTATCTTCCCAGCGGAAAACATCACGTGATCGAGCGATCAATGCGCTGTAATTGATTGGTCACTTTGGGTGCCTACCCAGTAAATCTCATGTCAGGAGACGAGTGACGCGAAGGGGGAAGTGATGGATATCGGCAGGTGGTCGAGCCTGCGGCAAGCGGTGAACCAGTTGTCCCTTGTCGACCTCCACTAGGGCAATCACGCGCCAAGGAGCCGACCCAGCGCTCAGGCTCGCGCGGGAGGACGAGCCTCTGTTGACACGCGGTCGGAGTGACGAGATGAAGCGAAACCCCACGGTTGGGTACAGGGCGGACAGAGTGGCGACAGGGAGCGTGCTCGCAATCCATAGATTTAGAATTTATATGCACTTGAATCTTACTCGTCAGGGTTGGTATGACTAAATATTCTTACCAGAAGATGGATCGTCTTCCGCATTTTTGCCGCTTTCTTTATTTGGCCTTGCGATGGATTCGATTGCCAGATGGTTGAAATCTTCTAGATCTTTGATGAACTTGAGCGCGATATCAATGTCGTAGACTTCCACTGTATGCACCATTTGACCTTTACTATAACTGATCCTGATTTTTACAGGTTCCGCATCAGCAATGTCAGTTTTTTCCATTTCGCTCGGAACCCGTATGTGCGAATTTTGGGCGGCCATTTCCTTCGTCCGACTTAGCCATCGACGCAGTGCAATGATGGTATTTGCGAGCGCCCCTCCGCCAAGAGCTACAACAGCGATCGCCACCACCTCGGCAAATTCCATCATGGCTCCAATTCCGAGAGCACGACACAGCCAAAGGAAATTAGAATGGCCGCAATTAGAATCCACCATGAGATGGACTCTATGCGAATTATTGCTAATTCGGGGATCTTTGTCTGACTGCCAGTGACGCGGTCGCTACTGGCATACTTGACAGCCCCATAGCACATCGCGATTAGCACGGTAGCCAGTAGTGATATGGCCATCATTACGCCAACAGGTAGAGCTACTAGACCTGTGCTCCTTCTATCAAATATTAGTTCACCTGTGCCGCCCGCTATCAAGGCAAGGGAGATCAAAAGAGGCTCCCCGCGAGATGTGAGGTTGACTGACTCCATCGGGTCGCCCGCGAACCATGGGATGAGAACCTCGGCCATGAGAGAAAGAGAGCCGAGCGCGACGGCAAAGAAGGTCCACTTAATGCACTTTCGGCGTATTCGGATCAACGTATTTACGGCAGCGCCTGGCGAAGGTGGACCGCTTGGGCCATTCATGACCATCGGGTTCTCCGCTCCAGCGCAGTCACAGCCATGAGCTGCTCAGTCCCTACTGTTGATGTCCAGTGTTCGCCTGAACCGTGCGGTGTAATGACATACGATCATCTCATGTAGTCCCCTGGATTAGGGCCCATGCGGCGGTGAGCTTGGCCTGAGTTAACACACCGTTATGCAGCACCGCGCTTGACGTGCGGAGACCTCTGCGCCCCAAGGGCAAGAAGGCTGCCTCTCGGGTGTAGTCCGCTCGCGCCTGGACTGGCTGGCACCGACCAAGATCGCAGGCGACGGGTGAACGCGGCCATCGAAACTGGCATGCACTGTACGTGCACTAAGCGCAGGTCAACAGGGGTCGGTAGCGGGTAGCAATGACGTCGGGCCCACGCAGGTCAGGCCCAGTACCGGCACTGGCTGATCGGGTTCCCAAGCTGTAGAGGCGGGTTCGATTCCCGTCACCCGCTCCACGACGAAGGCCCAGGTCATCAGACCTGGGC
>NZ_JBHYHC010000149.1:0-21416 GCF_042738955.1 Umezawaea sp. NPDC059074 | reverse complement strand
TGGGGCACTGCCTTTTGGCCCGATCAAGGGGCAAATCTAGGGGCCCCAAATCAAATCGGACACAGCACGCTGGAAGTCGAAGCCGCCGAGTGGGCGGGCTGGAAATCGAAGCCGCCGGGAGAAACCCCCTGACAGTCGAAACTGTCAGGGGGGACCGCCAAAACCAGCCCTAGTTAACGCACCGAACCCCATCAGCCGTGATGGGCGCTTCCCCAGCCGGCTGCACCGAGTGGGCCCCGTCCAACCCCACCGCAACCCCGGAAGCGAAGTTCTGCGCCCCAGGCCCCGAGTAGTCAGACCCCACGAACACCCGCACATGCCCCGCCTGCAAGTTGTTGTCCTGCTCGGTGTCCACCCCACCGCCGAGCGCCGTCACCACGGCGGCAGCGGCGTCGTCGCCGCCCTTGCCGAACTTCACCACCGATGCCTTCGTGTTCGACTCCGCGTTGGCCGCGTCGCCGGACACGAAACCCTTGGCCGTCAACGCCTGCAACACCTGACCCGCCAGGCCCGGCACGCCGGAGGCGTTGCGGACCTCCACGGTCACGGTGGCGTTGTCGAAGGGCTTCGCGGGGGTGGAAGGAGCGGTGGAGGCGCCGGGCTCCGCTGTCAGGTTCTTGACGAACTTCTTGACCTCGGACTCGTTGATCTCGATCGCCTGGCCGTCTTCCGGGGTTTCCAGCTCCGGGTTGCCGGTCGGGATCGTCTGGAACTCCATGGCGCCGCCGGACAGGCTCTTCATCTGGTTGGCGAAGTTCAGGATGTCCCAGTCCTTGTCCAGCACGATGGACTTGGTCACCGCGTTGATCAGGTTCTTCGTCTTGGTCTGGTCCGAGAGGACGCCTGCCGAGAGCATCTTCTTCGCCAGGCCCGCCATGAAGACCTGCTGGCGGACCACTCGGTCCAGGTCGCCGCGCAGGAGGCCGTGGCGTTGGCGGACGAACGCGAGCGCGTCCTTGCCCTCGATGGTTTGCGGGCCCGCCGCGAAGTTCGCGCCGGAGAAGTCGTCCTGGGTGGCCTCGGTGAGGCAGACGTCGACGCCGCCGACGGCCTTGGTGATGTCGTAGAAGCCGACCAGGTTGATCTCGGCGTAGTGGTCGATCGTGACGCCGGTGAGGTCCTGGATCGTCGCGATCAGGTTCTTCGCGCCCGCCATCTTCGACTGGAGCTCGATCTGCTGCGCGTCCAGGCCCTTGTTCTGCAGGTCGGCCGCCGCGTCGTTCTTGCCGTAGGCGAACGCGGAGTTGATCTTGTGCCTGCCGTAGCCGTTCGCGATCTTCACGTAGGAGTCGCGCGGGAACGACATCGCGACGGCTTTCTTCCCGTCGTTCGGGATGTGCATCAGGATCAGGGTGTCCGTGTTCAGACCGCCGTCGTCGCTGCCGCCGGCCTGCAACTCGTCCAGGATCTGCTGCGGCAGCGGGTTGCCCTTGGCGTCGGTGCGGCTGTCCATGCCGACCATCAGGATGTCGATCGCGCCGTCGGCGGGCTTCTCGCCGCCCGCGCCCGCGCCGATGACGTCCGTGGTCGTGAGGTTGTCGGTGAACGACTTCAGGTTCTGCCACGCGTAGCCGGTGCCCAGCAGCACCATCACCGACAGCATCGACAGGATGACCTTGCCGGTCGTCGACGCGCCGCTCTGCCTGCGCGGCGGCGGCGTGCGGCGGATCGGGGGGCGGGCCGCGGCGGGCCTGGGGCGCTCGACCGGCCTGGACGGGCGGGCGGGTTCGACCCGTTCGGTCGGGGCCGTCGCCGAGATCGGCTTGCGGACCGGGACCTCGGGGCGCGGGGGCACGCGGCGCGCGGCGGGCGGGTCGGCCGGGGTTCTGCGGGCAGGCGGAGGCTGACGCCTCGCCGGGTCCACCCGGCCGGGCTCTCCTTGAGGCCGGCGGGGCTGACCTGCGGCGGGACGACGAGGGGGCACCGGTCGGCCACGGGCATCGCCCGCGTCGCCCGGCCGTGGCGGCCGCTTGTCCACACCCATCTCCTACTCGTGAGCGCTGCTCCGACGGTCGCGCGGGTACGCCACAGTAGGACGCCCGTACGGTCCGCGAGGTTGCGCAAAGGGTGACACAGGCATGTTTCCGCCATGGTGATGCCGGGTCGGTCGGCTACCTGACCAGCGCAGTCCTCCGCGCGTCGCCTTTCGTAGACTGCGTGACGCCCCACACCCCCCATCCAAGGTTGTCACCGTGCTGACCATGCAGGACGCGCTCCTGGCGCTGACCAAGTACTGGACCGATCGCGGCTGCATCGTCGTGCAGCCCTTCAACACCGAGGTCGGTGCGGGCACGCTCAACCCGGCGACGGTGCTGCGGGTGCTCGGCCCCGAGCCGTGGCGGGTGGCCTACGTCGAGCCCAGCGTCCGGCCCGACGACGCGCGGTACGGCGAGAACCCGAACCGCCTCCAGACGCACACCCAGTTCCAGGTCATCCTCAAGCCCGACCCCGGCAACCCCCAGGAGCTGTACCTGGGCAGCCTGGAGGCGCTGGGCATCGACATCCGGGCGCACGACGTCCGCTTCGTCGAGGACAACTGGGCGTCGCCGGCGCTGGGCGCCTGGGGCCTGGGCTGGGAGGTGTGGCTGGACGGGTTGGAGATCACCCAGTTCACCTACTTCCAGCAGGCGGGCGGCCAGACGCTGGAGCCGGTGTCCGTCGAGGTCACGTACGGCATCGAGCGGATCATGATGGCGCTCCAGGGCGTCGACCACTTCAAGAAGATCGCGTACGCGCCCGGCATCTCCTACGGCGAGGCGTTCGGCCAGGCCGAGTACGAGATGAGCCGGTACTACCTGGACGACGCCGACGTCGAGGCCAACAAGCGCCTCTTCGAGGAGTACGCCACCGAGGCCAAGCGCCTGCTCGACCTGCGCCTCCCGGTGCCCGCGCACACCTACGTGCTCAAGTGCTCGCACACGTTCAACGTGCTCGACTCGCGCGGCGCGATCAGCACCACGGAGCGGGCCCGCGCGTTCGCCCGGATGCGCGGACTGGCCCGCGAGGTGTCCGGCCTGTGGGCCGAGCGCCGCGCCGAGCTGGGGCACCCGCTGGGCGTCGCCGAGACGCCCGCGCTGGCCGTGGCCCCGACGGAGTTCGCGACCGTCACCGAGCCCGCGACGCTGCTGTTCGAGATCGGCACGGAGGAGCTGCCCCCCGCCGAGGTGACCCGCACGGTCGCCGCCGTCCGCGCGGCCGTGACGGAGAAGCTGGCCGCCACCCGCCTAACCCACGGCGACGTCGAGGTGCACGGCACCCCGCGCCGGGTGGTCGTTCTGGTCGCGGACGTGTCGCCGCGCGAGCCGGACGCCGAGCGCACCGTGCGCGGGCCGAAGGTCGCCGCCGCGTTCGACGCGAACGGCGAGCCCACCAAGGCCGTGCAGGGCTTCGCCCGCGGCCAGAAGGTCGAGCTGTCCGAGCTGGGCCGGGTGGTCGAGAACGGCGTCGAGCACGTCGCGCTGGTCAAGACCGAGACCGGCCGCGGCGCGGTCGAGGTGCTCAGCGGGCTGCTGGCCGAGGTCGTCGGCGACCTGCGGTCCGAGAAGAACATGAAGTGGAACGACCCGAAGCTGTCGTTCACCCGCCCGATCCGCTGGCTGCTCGCGCTGCTGGGCGGGACGCCCGTGCCGATCGCCGTGTCGACGCTCCAGGCGGGCACGACGACCCGCGTGCACCGCACGGCCGCCGAGCCCGAGGTCACCGTGGCCGAGGCCGACGGCTACCTGGAGTTCCTCGCGGGCCACGGCATCGACGCCGACGCCTCCGCGCGCCAGGCGAAGATCGTCGCCGCCGCGACCGAGCTGGCGGCGTCCGTCGGCGGCACGGTCGACTTCACCGCCGAGGCGGGCGTGCTGGCCGAGGTGACGAACCTGGTCGAGTGGCCCACGCCGATCCTCGGCGGGTTCGAGGAGCGCTACCTCGACCTGCCCGGCGAGATCCTCACCACGGTCATGCGCAAGCACCAGCGGTACCTGCCGGTGCGAGGCGCGGACGGCAAGCTGCTGCCGCACTTCGTCGCCGTGGCCAACGGCACGATCGACGCCGACCGCGTGCGGTCCGGCAACGAGGCCGTGCTCCGCGCCCGGTACGAGGACGCCGCGTTCTTCTGGCGCGCGGACCTCAAGACGCCGCTGGAGGACATGAAGGCGGGCCTGGCGAAGCTGACGTTCGCCGACAAGCTCGGCTCCATGGCCGACCGCGCCGAGCGGATCGCCTCCCTGGCGGCCACGCTCGCGGGTCACATCGACCTCGGCGACGGCGAGGCCACGCTCAAGCGCGCGGGCGACCTGGCGAAGTTCGACCTCGGCTCGCAGATGGTCATCGAGCTGTCCAGCCTCGCGGGCACCATGGCCCGTGAGTACGCCCGGCACGCCGGGGAGACCCCCGAGGTCGCCCAGGCGCTGTTCGAGATGGAGCAGCCCCGGTCCGCCGGTGACCCGCTGCCCGCCTCGACGCCCGGCGCGCTCCTCGCGCTGGCGGACCGGTTCGACCTGCTCGCGGGCCTGTTCGGCATCGGGGCCAACCCGACCGGCAGCTCCGACCCGTTCGGCCTGCGCCGGGCCGCGCTGGGTGCCGTGAGCATCCTGCGGGCGTTCCCGGAGCTGCGGGCGATCACGCTGCCCGTGGCGCTGACCGCCGCGCGCGCCCAGCTCGGCCTGGACGTGCCGGAGGAGACCGTCGCCGCGGCCCGCGAGTTCGCCGTCCGCCGCTACGAGCAGGCCGTGCTCGACGCCGGGCACGACCACCGGTTCGTCAACGCGGTCCTGCCGCTCGCCGACGCCCCCGTGGTGGCCGACGAGACCCTCGCCCAGCTCACCGAATTGGCGGCCGACCCGGCGTTCGGCGAACTGGTGGCGGCGCTCCAGCGCGTGCGCCGGATCGTGCCCGCGGACACCGCGGCGGGTTACGACGCCTCCGCGCTGACCGAGCCCGCCGAGGTCGCGCTGCACCAGGCGTTCTCCGGTCTCGGTACGCGCCCGGACGGCCTGGCCGCGTTCGCCGCCGCCACGGCCGTGCTCACCGCCCCGATCAACACCTTCTTCGACGAGGTGCTGGTCATGGCGGAGGACCCGGCCGTGAAGGCCGCCCGACTGGGCCTGCTGGCCGCGATCCGCGACCACGCCGCCCCGGTGCTCGACTGGCAGGCGCTGGGCACCGCGCTCGCCTAGCCCGGATCCCTGGCGCGCGTCACGCCGTGACGCGCGCCAGGGCCGTCAGACCAGCCAGGCCACGGTCACCGCGAGCAGCAGCAGGACCCCGCCGAGGATGGTCAACGCGTACCCCCACACCGCCGCCGAGGGCTCCTTGCCCCGGTGGAACGGCTTCCACAGCAGGGCCACGGCGAGCGGCACCACGACCCCGCCCAGGAGCGTGCCGAAGAAGCCCACCTCGAGACCCGCGAGGTAGTCGTAGACCAGGGGTGGCGACCGCACGACCGGCATCGTGGCCAGCGCCGGCACGCCCCACACGCCGAGCACCCACGCCAGCCTGACCCGCGTCCTCGCCAGCAGGTCGTCGTAGTTGACCAGGAAGAACCCGGTCGCGGTCACGAGACCGCCCACCGGCAGCCACCCGGCGAGGACGGCCAGCGGCGGGACCGGCGCGACGAGGTCGCTGATCGCGGGGGCGATCCAGTTCCAGAACGCGGGCAGCAGCCCGATGAACGCGGCGATGCCCACGATCGTCCAGATCGTCACCTTCCGAGCGGACACCTCCTTCACCGCGGGCCTCGACGGCCGCCGGGCCCGCTCGGCCGCCCGGACCTCGCGCACGCGCTCCCGCCGCTGTTCCTTGCGCCGCCTCTTCTGGCCCGCTGACTTCGCCACGACGGGAATCCTACGAAGATCGGTCCCCGTGTGGTCCGGAACGGCCGAAGGGCCCCCCAGCGCGCCGGGAGGCCCTTCGGAACGGGTGTCCTAGAGGAAGTTGCCGCCGCGGGTGACCGCGCCGTAGGCGTCCACGATGCCGTAGCCGTAGAAGCCGTTGAACTTGGCGTCACCCTCGCAGGTGGCGTCGAACTCCGGGGAGCGGCCGACGTCCACGTACGAGACGGTCCGCGGGTTCGGGCAGGCCCGAGGGGTCGCGGTCTTGGTGAGGACCTTCTCGACCTTGTCCGGGTCCAGGGTCAGCGTGCCGGGGTGCTTCGGGTCGCGCTTGCCGTACTGGCTGACGATGAGCGCCGCGACGCCGGTGGCGTGCGGGGCGGCCATCGAGGTGCCCTGGAGGAACTGGTAGTAGCCGCAGACCCCGTCCTTGCAGTCCTTCTTCACGCCCGCCGCGAGGCCGTCGGGGGTGATCTCGCCGTTGGCGTCGATCGCGCCCTCGGCGAGGGCCACGTTCTTCGGGTAGGCCGAGAGGATCAGGTTCTCGTTGGTCCGGTACCAGTCGGTGCCGAGGCCGTCGCGGAAGTAGCCGCCGGGGGCCGCGACGGAGGCCTGCTCCAGGCCGTAGTTCGAGTAGTCGGCCTTGGCGGTCGACGGGCCGAGCGCGGACACGGAGATGACGTGGTCGCCCTCGGTCGGGAGGTTGAGGCAGGTGGCGTTGTCGACCGCGCGGTCACGGGCGTGGCCGGGCGGGTAGTTCGGGCTGGCGACGTCGGTCCGCGGCTTGCCGAGGTCCTCGTGGTTGTTGCCGCCCGCGCCGATCAGCGTGACGCCCTTGCGGTGCGCGTAGTTCAGCGCGCGCTGCACGGCGGCGATGATCGCCTTCTGCTCGATCTGCTCCTCCGGGCTGTCGGCCGGGTTCGCCTTGCAGTTCATGTACCAGGGGTCGACGTAGAACGACATGTTGATCACGTCGAGGCCGATGTCGGCGCCGTAGGTGAGGGCGTCGACGACGGGCTGGAGGAAGAACGAGCCCGCGTCCTGGCCGCCGCGGATGTTGACCAGCGACACGTTGGGCGCGACGCCGGAGACGCCGATGCCGTTGGCCGCCGCGCCGATCGTGCCCGCGACGTGCGTGCCGTGGCCGCCGTCGTCGTGGTTCGCCGGGTCGACGCAGCCGCGGAACTCGCACGGCCCGTCGAACACGCCGCCGTCGGAGTCGAACGGGATGTCGATCGTGAAGTTGCGGGACAGCGCGTTGTTGAAGTTCGGCGCGATGTCCGGGTGGGTGCCGTCGACGCCCGTGTCCAGGATGCCGACGTAGACGCGCTTGTCACCGGCCTGCTTGGCGCGCGCGATGTCGGAGCGGACCATCTTCAGGCCCCAGAGGTCGCCGTCGAGGGGGTCGAGGCCCGCGGTGGCGGCCTTGGTGCCCTTCGGGGAGGCGTTCGGCTTGGTGGTCTTGTTCTCCGACTCCACCTCCGCGCGCTTGACCTGCTCCTGCGTCACCTTCGGCTGCGCGGGGGAGTGGCCGACCGGCTTCACGTGGGCCGCGCCGAGCACGGCGTCGGAGGCCGACACCCGCTCGATGAACCCGGAGGCCGGGGCCTTCACCGTCAGCACGCCGACGGCGTCGTTCGTCCGGGTGATCTCGCCACCCGCGGCCCGGATGGCCTTCTCCGCCATGTCGCGGTTGCGGCCCTCCTCCAGGATCACCGTGTAGTCGGTGGTGCCCTGCTTCGCCGCCACGGCGGGAGCCCCGCCCGCCGCCTGCGTTCCCGTCGCGAGCAGCGCCACGGTGGTGGCCACCACCAGCGCCGAGGGAACGATCTTCCTAGTTCTCACCTGTGCCGTCTCCTCACACCCGAACCGTGTCGTCACCTCGACGAAGGCCCCCGATGCCCTGTCAAGGGCGACACACTGACACAGATGTGTGGTTCGCGTTAGGACCGTTGGTAGTACTCCTCCGCGAAACCCGAAGAAACGATCCGTAGTCGTTCACGTGCTCAGTGTGATGACAGTTCGTGGGAAAGTGGTACGGAGACGATCGGAAAAAGGTTCACGAGAGTGACCGGGATGTACCTTTTTCCTACCAGGGTGCACGTCGGGCTTGACGAACACGCCCTTGGCGTTATGAACTTTCGCATTCTCATATTTGGGGTCACAGACGACTTCAGTTGCAAGGGATTGGCGAATGCGAAGACTTGCACGTGCGGCCTCATGCGGTCTTTTGGTGCTGCTCGTCGCGTCCTGTGGCACGGCGACGGACGACAAGACCAGCTCGACCGGTCAGTCCAAGGCGAAGCCCACGGTCGGTGTGATCCTGCCCGACCGGACGTCGTCGTCGAGGTGGGAGGACCAGGACCGCCCCCTCCTCGCCCAGGCGCTGGGTTTCGCGGGCATCGAGCCCATCATCGAGAACGCCGACGGCGACGAGGCCAAGTTCGCGAGCCTCGCCGACGACATGATCCGGCGCGGCGTGAAGGTGCTGATGACCACGCCGTTGAGCCCCGAGGGCGGCGCCGCCGTCGAGCGCAAGGCGCAGGCGGCGAAGATCCCGGTCATCAACTACGACCGCGTGACCCTCGGCGGCACGGCCGAGTTCTACGTGTCGTTCGACAACATCGCGGTGGGCGAGCTCCAGGCCGAGGGCCTGCTGTCCTGCCTCGGTGACAAGCAGGGCGGCCAGATCATCGAGATCCAGGGCGCCCCGACGGACAACAACGCCACGCTGTTCGCCGACGGTCAGCGCCGCAAGATGGGCGCGAAGTACGACTCCGGCGCGTTGAAGCTGGTCAAGAGCGAAGCCATCGACAAGTGGGACCCGGTCATCGGCAAGGCCAAGTTCGAGCAGATCCTCGACGGCAACGGCGACAAGGTCGACGGCGTCATCGCCGCCAACGACGGCCTCGCGGGCGCGGTGATCGAGGTGCTCAAGGCCAAGAACCTCAAGGTGCCCGTGACCGGCCAGGACGCCACGCTGGAGGGCCTGCAGGCCATCCTGCGCGGTGAGCAGTGCATGACGGTCTACAAGCCCATCCGCGACGAGGCGGAGGCGGCCGCGCGGCTGGCCATCGCCATCGCCAAGGGCGACAACGAGGGCGCGGACGACCTCGCCACCGGCAACACCAGGGACCTGGTGGCCAAGCGCGACGTGAAGTCGGTGCTCCTGGGCGCCGATCTGATCACCAAGCCGACCGTGCGCCGACTGGTCGCGGAAGGCGTCGTGAAGTCCGCGGAACTGTGCGTGAACGATCTTGTCGCCATCTGCACGGCGAACAACATCGTTATCAATTAATCGGGCGGCGATTGCTCCGGTGAAAGCCGGGGCAATCGCCACTTAATCCGGTAGGTCGTGGCGCCCGGAGATGAACTCCTGGAACCTGATCTTCATCCGGATGAGGGGTTGCCGCACCCGCGCTTCCCTTCGGTAGGCGCGGCGGAGTTTGCGGGAATCGTCCGCGTAGCGCCACCGCGCCCACGGCGAGCCGGGGCGGGCGAGCCGAATCGCCCCGATCTCCGGGAGCACGGGCACCAGCAGCCCCAGCAGGCCGGTCCAGATCTTGCCCTTCAGCAGCGAGACGATCGCGAAGCCGATGTTCACCAGGATGGCGAGCAGCCGCAGCAGCACGGCCTCGCGCCCGGTCTGGCCGGGCGTCAGGAAGTCGTCGTAGCCCAGCGGGCGCGCGCCCACCAGCAGCAGGCCCGTCATGCCGATCGCCAGGAACACCGCGTCGACCGACAGGCGGCCGTTCTTGGTCCAGTAGACGTCCCTCAGGTGCAGGATGAGCGCGAACTCGTCCAGCACCAGCGCCGCGCCCACGCCGAGCAGCGCGGCCGCGCCCAGCCGCAGCCAGTGCACGTCGTCCGGCGCCGCCAGCCCCGCCACACCGCCCACGAGCATGAAGACCGTGCCGAACACCACGTGGTGGATGTGCGTGCCGCCGGGCGTGATGTTGCCCGGCCACCAGCGGACCTTGGCGCGGATCAGCCGGACGCTGATCCGGATCAGCACGAACGTGACGACGAGCCCGACGAAGAAGAACAGCAGCCGCTCGCTGCCGGAGCTGACCAGGTCGGAACCCGTCGACTGCGACAGGGGGACGGACACTGGTGGTGATCCCTTCCGGCTCGCACTGGTGATCTGGACATTACGCCCACGCGTGCGGAGTCCGGTCGGTTCCGGTCGGTGCGGTGCCCACTCTTCACCGGGCGTTTCCCGGCCGAGGTCCTACTTGTTGAAGGTCACCGCTCCCTCGACCTTGCCCGCCTGCAGGACGTTGGCGCCCGCGGCGTTGGTGACCTGGTTGGCGATGTGGCCGGTCTGCGTCGCGGTGGTCTGCGACCTGGTCCACTCGCCCCGCAGCGCCTCGCCGAACCCTGGGTCCTGGCGTTCGGCCTCGGCCAGCACGTCGCCCAGCCGCTCGGCCTCGGGGGAGCCCTCGCCCGCCTGCTCGGCCGCCTCCAGCGCCGCGGTCGCCACCGGGTCGTCCGAGAACTTCGCCTTCACCAGCTCGTAGAGGCCCGCGACGGCCTTGGTGACGACGGCGGTGGCGATGGAGAGCAGGACCGGTTCGGGCATGGGTGCGTGCTCCTCGGGCTCGGGTGGTGGAGGGGGCCTCGACGCGGTGATCTCGGCTTTCCCGGACCTCGCGGAGTGACCACGGCCGGTCCGAGCGTAGCAGCAGGCCATGATCGAAAAATCTCGGCTCGACTTGCGCCCGTCGCGCGTGGTTGACTGTCCGAGGTCGTAAAAAGTTTCTGTGTTCGTGTTTGACCACGCTCGCGGAACGACGTTGCGGGCGCGAAGCTTTCCTCCGGGTCAGGCGGGAGTTGCCGCAACTGCGACTTCGGTCCCAGCGCACCTGTTAGAGGAGAAGTAGCAAGATGGCTGTAGAAGGCACCGTGAAGTGGTTCAACTCGGAGAAGGGCTTCGGCTTCATCTCCCCGGACAACGGTGGCGCCGACGTGTTCGTGCACTACTCGGAGATCCAGACCAGCGGCTACCGCAGCCTGGAGGAGAACCAGCGCGTGGAGTTCGAGATCGGACAGGGCCAGAAGGGCCCGCAGGCCCAGTCTGTTCGTCCGCTCGGCTGATCCGAGTCTCCTGACTCATCGAGTCCTCGGACTCGCGAGAGCCGCCAGCCCCGTGTCGGGGGCGGGCGGCTCTCGCTTTTCCGTCACCGATCCGACGTCTTGGCGCTGTACCGTCGAGATCGGGATCCTGGCCCGCCGAGGGAGGTGTGACGTGCGCTCTCTTCGTGCTGTCGCGGTGCTGTTCCTCCTCTTGGCCCTCACCCCGCCCGCTCACGCCGCCACCGGCACGTACCTCCGGCTGGCCCACCTGGCGCCCGGCACCGGCGGGGTGGACATCACCGTGGTGCCCGCCGCCGGGACGGTCGTGCGGACCACCGGCGTGGACTACGGCGACCTCCTGGACTACCGGCGGGTCGAGCCGGGCAACTACACGGTCGAGTGGCGTCCGCTGGGCGCCGACCCGACGTCGAAGCCGCTCCTCAGCACGACCGTGAACGCCGGGCAGGGCAAGGCGTACACCGTGGCCGGGCTGGGCAACACCGACCGGCTGACGCTCAAGGTGCTCGACGACGACATCACCCTTCCGGGTGGCGGCAAGGCCCGGATCAGGGTGATCAACGCCGCTCCCCGCGCGACCACGGTCGACCTGCTGCGGGACAGCACGGCGATCGTGAAGCAGGCCGTGTACTCCGAGCCGACGCTGTACGCCGCGATCGACCCGGCGACGACCACGTTGCAGGTCGTGCCGCGCGGGGCGGACCCCGTGAGCGTCACGGCGACCATCGAGCCGGGCGGCGTCTACACCGTCGTGGTGCTGGAGCTGGACGGCAAGCTGACCGCCTCGATCCGGGCCGACGCGAAGTCCTCCGAGGTCGTGCCCGGCGGCGGCCAGGAGACCGGGTTCGGCGGCATGGCCGACGGCAAGGGCTCGACCGAGTGGCCGGTGGTGCCGTTCGCGGCCGTGCTGGTGTGCGCGGCGATCCTGTGGTCCCGCCGCGATCGGTTCGCGCGATGAGCAAGGGCAAGGTCTTCCTCGGGATCGGCGTGCTGGTGCTGGCCGCCTACGCGGTGAAGCCGGGAGCCGACGAGCCGGTCGCGCCCCGGCCGGTGAGCCTGCGCATCCCGGCGATCGCCGTGGACAACGTGGTCACCAAGACCGCGATCGACGACAAGACCGGCGTGCTCGTGCCGCCGGACCGGGCGGACGTGCTCGGCTGGTTCGCCGACGGCGTCGCGCCCGGCGACGCGGGTCCCGCGGTGATCGCGGGCCACGTGGACTCCAAGACCGGGCCCGGCGTGTTCTTCCGGCTCGTCGACCTCAAGCCGGGAGACCAGGTGTTCGTGGACCGCGCGGACGGCAGCGCCGTGACGTTCGTGGTGGACAAGACGTACTCGGTCGACAAGACGGCGTTCCCGACCGACCTGGTCTACGGGCCGACGCCCGCCTCCGAACTGCGGCTGGTGACCTGCGGCGGCACGTTCGACCACGCGGCGAGCAGCTACCGCGACAACGTGATCGTCGAGGCCGTGCTGGCCGGGACCTGAAACCGTTGACCGGTCTTGATCGGGAGCGTTAGCCTCGGGTTCCATGCGTTGGACAACGTTGTCGGTAGTGGTCCTGCTGCTGGTCACGGGCTGTTCGGGCGGTGAGTCGTCGGTGCCGGGAGGCACCCCGTCGGCGATCGACCAGCTGGTGGCGAAAGCGCCCGTCGCGGCGAACGTTCCCGCGGGCTCCACGATGGCCCGCATCAAGGAGCGCGGTGAGCTGCTGATCGGCGGCTCGCTGGACGCGCCCCTGCTGTCCTTGCAGAACCCCG
Source organism: Umezawaea sp. NPDC059074 (assembly GCF_042738955.1). Classification (NCBI taxonomy): domain Bacteria; kingdom Bacillati; phylum Actinomycetota; class Actinomycetes; order Pseudonocardiales; family Pseudonocardiaceae; genus Umezawaea; species Umezawaea sp. NPDC059074. The sequence continues at coordinate 8,740 of NZ_JBHYHC010000149.1, read as the reverse complement.
GCACCGGCGAGCTGACCGGCTTCGACGCCGACCTCGGCAAGCTGCTGGCGAAGTACCTCGTCGGAGAGCCGAAGACGAAGCTGGTCACCTCGACGTCCGAGACCCGCGAACCCCTGCTGGCCAACGGGACGGTGGACGTGATCCTCCAGACGTACACGATCACGCCACAACGGGCGGAGCGCGTCGCGTTCGCCGGGCCCTACTACGAGTCCGGCCAGACCATCGCCGTCCGGCGCGGCACCACGGGCATCGCGAAACCGGCGGACCTGGCCGGGCGCAAGGTCGTCGTGGGCGCGAACACCCCCGCCATCGCGGCTGTCAAGGCCGCCGCCCCGACCGCCGAGCTCGTCGAGTTCGGCTCCGACCCCGAGTGCCTGACCGCGCTGCGGCAGGGACGTGGTGAGGCGTACGTGCAGGACCAGGCGCTGCTCATCGCCGACGCCTCGCAGGACAACGAGCTGGAGATCGTCGGCGAGCCGTTCACCAAGGACCCGTACGGCATCGGGATCAAGCACGGCGACGAGCAGTTCAAGCAGTTCGTGAACGACTGGCTGCGCGAGATCCAGAAGTCCGGGCTGTGGCAGGACGTCTGGCGCAACTCCATCGGCACGGTGGTGAGCGGCCCGCCGCCGTCGCCGCCGGTGATCGGCTCCGCGCAGGGCTCGTGAGCCACCTCCCGGCGCTCGTCGACGGCTTCCTGACGACGCTCGCGCTCGTCGCGCTGTCGTTCACCGGGGCGTTCGCGGTCGGGCTCGTGGTCGTGGTGCTGCGGGTCGGGCCGCTGCGGGTGCTGCGGTTCGCGGGCACCGCCTACGTGGAGGCGTTCCAGAACGTCCCGCTGCTGGTGTGGCTGGTGCTGTTCGTGTTCGGCCTGCCCGAGGTCGGCGTGCGGTTCCCGCTGTTCGCCACGGCCGTCGTGGTGATCTCGCTGTACGAGGCCGCGTACGTGGCCGAGGCGCTGCGGTCCGGCGTGAACACCGTCGCCCACGGCCAGGGCGAGGCCGCGCGGGCGTTGGGGCTGACGTTCGGCCAGTCGTTGCGGCACGTCGTCGTCCCGCAGGCCGCCCGCCGGGTGGTGCAGCCCCTGGGCAACATCGGGATCGCGTTGACCATGAACACGTCGTTGGCGGCGGTCGCGGGCGTGGTCGAGCTGACCGCGTCGGCCAACCGGGTCAACCTCGTGGAGGCGTTGCCCATCCCCATCTTCGTGGGGGCCGGGCTCTGCTACGCGCTGCTGGCGGCCGGGATCGGCGGGCTCGCGGGCGTGCTGGAGCGGAGGTTGGCGACGTGATGTTCGACCCACCAGGTCCGCGCGGCCGTCGGCGGAGCCGGATCGCCACGACCGCCGTCGTGCTGGTGGCGGCGGCGCTGGTCGCGATCGCCGTGCGGCGGTTCGACGCGGCGGGCCAGCTCGACCCGGCGAAGTGGCGGCCGTTCTTGACCTGGCCGGTGTGGCGGTACCTGTTGACCGGGCTGGGGGCGACCGCGCTCGCGGCGGGGGCGGTGTTCCTGCTGGCCTCGGTCGCGGGGCTGGGGCTGGCGTTCGGCCGGATGTCGAGGTTCCCCTGGCCCTTCCGCGCGTACGTCGAGGTCGTGCGCACGATCCCCGTGCTGCTGCTGATCTACGTGGTGCTGTTCGTGCTGCCGGGCTACGGGCTGGACCTACCGCTGTTCTGGAAGCTGGTGCTGCCGCTGGCGGTGTCGCACGCCGCGCAGTTCGCCGAGGTGTTCCGCGCGGGCGTGCTGGCGGTGGACCGCGGCCAGGGCGAGGCGGGCGCGTCGCTCGGGCTGACGTCCGCGCAGACCATGCGGCACGTGGTGCTGCCGCAGGCGGTCCGGCACGTGCTGCCGTCGTTGGTGAGCCAGACCGTGGGGCTGCTGAAGGACACGGCGCTGGGGTACGTGGTGAGCTACCTGGAGCTGCTGCAGAGCGGCCGGGTGCTGGCCAACTACACCCACCTGCTGATCCAGACGTTCCTCGTGGTGGCGCTGGTCTACCTCGTGGTCAACGGTTCGCTGTCCAAGCTCGCCCGCCACCTGGAGGCTCGAAGTGCACGTTCCGCTCGCTGAGGTCACGAGGTCCGGGTTCGTCGAGAGCAGGCACTTCGGCAGCGTCGTCGGCCTCGACCCGTCCGGCTCTGTGGCGCTGAGCCGCGGCCCGGTCGACGACCAAGTGCTGCCGAGGTCGACCGCGAAACCGTTCCAGGCGTTGGCGTGCCTCGCCGCCGGAGCCCCGTTGAGCGGGCCCGCGCTGGCCATCGCGGCGGGCAGCCACACCGGCCAGGACCGGCACGTGGAGGTGGTGGAGAAGATCCTGCGCGAGGCGGACCTGACCGCGGACGCGTTGCGCTGCCCGGAGTCGTGGCCGGAGGACGAGCCGACCCGCGACGCGCTGATCCGGGCGGGGGAGAAGCCGACGCGGATCAGGATGAACTGCTCCGGCAAGCACGCCGGGATGCTCGCGGGCTGCGTCTCGTCCGGCTGGAGCGTCGACGACTACCTCGACCCCGCGCACCCGTTCCAGGCGCTCGTGCGGGCGGGCGTGGAGGGGCTGGCGGGGGAGACGTCCGCGCACACCGCGGTCGACGGGTGCGGCGCGCCGCTGTTCTCGGTGACGTTGGTGGGGCTGGCGCGGGCGATCCGCGGCCTGGCGGACACGCCGGTGGCCGACGCGATGCGCGCGCACCCGGAGTACGTGGGCGGGGCCGGGCACGTGAACACCGAGGTCATGCGGCTGCTGCCGGGCGTGGTGGCCAAGGGCGGCGCGGAGGGCGTGCTGGTGCTGGCGACCGCGGAGGGGCACGCGGTGGCGGTGAAGGTGATCGACGGCAGCCCGCGCGCCACGACGGCGATCGGGCTGGCGGCGTTGCGGGAGCTGGGGTTCGACGTCTCGGCCGCCGCCGAGCACCTGAGCGTGCCGGTGCTCGGCGGCGGCCGGGAGGTCGGGAGGATCGCGCCGGTCTAGGGGCGGGTCTCGTACGCGCCGGACAGGCCCTTGACCCGCTCCCACACCCGGCCGAACCGGGTGGCGTCGACGACGGGCTTGCGGACCTGGCCCAACGCCCACGCCTGCTGCGCGTCGGTCGAGGAAGCCTTGCCGTGCAAGGCGACCGCGTAGCCGGAGAAGTCGCGGACCAGCACGTCGAAGACCTGGTCGAGGACGTCCCGGTCGGTGCCCGTCAGCTCGGCCTGCTCCAGGATCAGCTGGCCGTAGACCACGAGCGTGAACAGGTGGCCGAGGTTCAGCAGGAAGTCCAGGTCCTTCTGCTGGTCGGCGTCCGGCGCGGCCGTGGTGAGCAGCGCCTTCAACGCCGCCGCCTGCTCGTGGAAGCGCGCGACGTTGGGCACGTCGGCGAACGCGCGGTAGGGGACTTCCCAGTCGGTGAACCGGATCTGCCCCAGACCGCGGGCCGGGCCCTGGCGGAAGAAGAACTCGTCGTCCGCCGCGTCGTGGCGGGTCGGGACTGCCGGGTACTCGGTCGGGTTGAACAGGTAGTTCGGCATGAACTTGAGCACCAGCGCCAGGTTCACGTGCACCGTGCCCTCGAGCTTGGGCAGGGCGCGGATGTCGCGGGCCGCGCGGGCGAAGTAGGTGTCCTTCTCGAACCCCTTGGCCGCGATCACGTCCCACAGCAGGTCGATCACCTGCTCGCCCTCGCTGGTCACCTTCATCTTGGTGATGGGGTTGAACAGCAGGTAGCGGCGGTCCTCCGGCGAGGCCGAGCGGAAGTAGTCCACCGCGCGGTCGGAGAACAGCTTCATCGCGACCAGCCGCGCGTAGGCGTCGACGAAGCTCTGCCGCACGTGCGGGAAGTCCGTGACCGGGTTGCCGTAGAGGATCCGGTTGTGGGCGTGGGTGATGGCCTCGTAGAACGCGTGCTCGCTGATGCCGATCGACGCCGTGCACAGGTTGAACTTGCCGACGTTGACCGTGTTCAGGGCGGCGCTGAACGCGTCGGAGCCGCTGTGCAGCAGGTCGTCGGCCGAGATCGGGTAGTCCTCCAGGCGGAACTCGCTGACGAACATCTGCGAGTCGACGACGTTCTGCACCAGGTGGAAGTGCTCGTCCTGGCTGTCGACGGCGAAGAACACGTACCCGTCGGGGCCGTCGACGTCGGCGCGGCGGCCGAACACCGACACCATGCCCGCCACGTTGCCGTTGCCGATGTAGTACTTGCCGCCGTTCGCCCGGAACGTCCCGTCGCCGCTCGGCGTGAGGATCATGTCCGTGGAGTAGACGTCCGCGCCGTGCTCCTTCTCCGACAGGCCGAACGCGAACACCGCGCCGTCGTCGAGGAGGGCCGCCGCGCGCTCGCGGGCCACGGCGTTGTCGCTCATCCAGATCGGGCCGAGGCCGAGGATCGTGACCTGCCAGGCGTACCAGTACTGGAGGCCGTAGAAGCCCAGGACCTCGCTGAGCGCGGCGTTGCGGGCGGCGTCCCAGCGCTTGTCCGGGTTGCCGTCGGCGTTCGCCGCGGGCGTCTGGAACGTCGCGAACAGCTTCTCGCGCTTCACGAAGTCGAGGAACTCGGTGTACCAGACCCGCTCCTGGTCGTCCTTGGTCAGCTGCCGCTTCCCGCGGTTCTCGAACCAGTCGATCGTCGCCCGCAGCAGCCGTCCGCTCTCCTCGTCGAGGTGCTTGGGGTCGTAGCTGTTGGGGTCGAACAGCGAGTCCGCCACCGTGGCTCCCTTCGGGTCATGTCCGCTCAGCCGCACGCTACCAGCCGGTAACTTGTGCGGCCTGGCCTCGGGGAGGGGAATTTCGCCCACCCCCGGCGTAGCGTGCCTGGGGTCACACTCGGGAGGTGCGGTAGCCGCATGAGAGTCGTAGTCCTGGTTCCCGGCGCGCTCAGATCAGCCGTCGACGGCACCGCCAAGCTGGAGGTGGAGGTTCCCGACTCCGCCACCCTGGGAGCGACCCTGGACGCGCTGGCGGCCCGCTACCCGTCGCTGGACCGCAGGCTGCGCGACGAGCGGTCGGCCCTGCGCCGGTACGTCAACTTCTACGTCGACGGCGAGGAGTGCCGCCGCCTGGCGGGCACGGAGACGGTGCTGCACGACGGGTGCGAGGTCCAGGTGCTGCCGTCGGTGGCCGGGGGCTAGTCCGTTCCCCGCACCATGGCCCGGTACGCCGGGCGCAGCAGGTCGACGACCTTGCGCTTGCGCACCACGAGCGGCAGGGGGTCGAGCTGGTCCAGCAGCACGTCCGGGTGCTCGGAGACGACGAGGTCCGGCACCGGCACCGCGGCCACCACCGGTCGTTCCCAGTAGTGGTCGAGGCAGTCCTCCAGCGGGACGACGACGTCCGCCCGCCGCTCCCGCACCTGGAGGGACCCGCGCAGCTCCCGCAGGTTCTCCAGCAGGTCCTCCCGGTCCCGGCCGCGCCACGCGAGGATCTCGAACGGGTCGGTGTCGAACGACTCGGCCAGCAGGTAGCAGGTCGCGGCCAGGTGCTTGCACGGCACCTGCCAGTCCGGGCACGTGCAGTCCATCGACAGTTCCCGCATGGTCTCCGGGAACAGCGTCAGCCCCAGTTCGGTGAAGACCTCCTCGATCTCCTCCGGCATCTCCCCGGCGAGCAGCTTGGCCGCGAAGATCGCCTGCCCGGCCAGCGCCCGCTCGATCCGCCGCCACTCCTCGTCGTTGAACTTCTTCACGCCGATCCGCGCCCGGTAGGGGTTCGGCTGCGCGCCCGCGATCAACGCCACGACCATGCTGCTCGACAGCGACAGCGAGATCACCTGCCCGGTGCGCGCGTACGCCCGCCCGCGCTCCAGCCGACTGGCCATCCCGAACGACTCCAGCACCGCGATGAACCGCCGCGACCACCACGTCTGCGCGATCTCGCCGCGCTTGCTGCGCAACGTGAGCCCGCCCGCGACCCGGATCGGGTGCGAGGAGGGCTTGGGAACGCCGTGCCACTCAATCACCGACGGCCTCCGGGGCGAGGGTGAACAGTTCGCGCAGCTGCCCGGTGGACAGCTCGGTCAGCCAGTTCTCGCCCGCGCCGACGACGAGCTGCGCGAGCGACCGCTTGTCCTCGATCATCAGGTCGATCTTCTCCTCGAGCGTGCCGATGCAGACGAACTTCCGCACCTGCACGGGGTTGCGCTGCCCGATCCGGAACGCGCGGTCGGTCGCCTGGTCCTCCACGGCGGGGTTCCACCAGCGGTCCAGGTGGATCACGTGGTTGGCGGCGGTGAGGTTGAGACCGGTGCCGCCCGCCTTGAGCGACAGCACGAAGATCGACGGCCCGGTTGCGGACTGGAAGCGCTCGACCATCCGGTCGCGGGCGCCCTTGGACGTGCCGCCGTGCAGGAACAGGACTTCCGTGTCGAACCTCGCGGCCAGGTGCGGGACGATCATCGAGCCGAACCGGGTGAACTGGGTGAAGCACAACGCCTTGTCGCCGTCGGCCAGCACCTCCTCGAGGACCTCCTCCAGCCGGTCGAGCTTGCCGGAGCGGCCCGCCACCCGTGACCCGTCGCCGAGCAGCTGCGCGGGGTGGTTGCACACCTGCTTGAGCTTCGACATCGCGGCGATCACGATCCCCTTGCGCTGCAAGCCCTCCGCGTCTTCGATGCGCGCGAGCATGTCGTTCACCACGGCCCGGTACAGCGTCGCCTGCTCGGAGGTGAGCGTGCAGAGCTGCTTCATCTCCAGCTTGTCCGGCAGGTCGTCGATGATCCGCGGGTCGGTCTTGAGGCGCCGCAGCACGAACGGGCCGGTGATCCGGCGCAGCCGCACGGCCGCTTCCTCGTCGCGGTAGCGCTCGATCGGCACCGCGAACCGCGCCCGGAACGTGTTCACCGACGCGAGGATGCCGGGGTTCGCGAAGTCCATGATGGACCAGAGCTCGGCCAGCCGGTTCTCCACCGGCGTCCCGGTCAGCGCGAGCCGGTGCCGCGCGGGCAGCCCGCGGACCGCGCGCGACACCCGCGTGGCGCTGTTCTTGATGTTCTGCGCCTCGTCCAGCACGACCCGGTCCCACTCGACCTCGGCCAGCCGCAGCGCGTCCCGCGTCGCGATGGCGTACGTCGTGATCACCAGGTCGTGGTCGGCGATGGCGTCGCGCAACTCCTTGCCGGACAACCGGTCCGCGCCGTGGTGCACGTGGACGGTCAGACCGGGAGTGAACCGCGCGGCCTCGCGCTGCCAGTTGCCGACCACGGACATCGGGCACACGACCAGCGTCGGCGGCCGCTTCCCGTCCTGCCGCTTCCACGCCTCCAACGCGAGGAGCTGCACGGTCTTGCCGAGCCCCATGTCGTCGGCGAGGCACCCGCCGAGCCCCAGCTCGTCCAGGAACACCAGCCACGCCAACCCGCGCAGCTGGTACGGCCGCAGCGTCGCGTGCAGCCCGGCGGGCGGCTCGACGAGGTCGATCCGCTGCTCGGCCTGCCCCGACAGCAGGTCGCCGAGCCAGCCGTCACCGTCCACGCCGGTGATCGGCAGCGGCAGCTTGTCGTCCTCCTGCCACAGCACCTGCGCCGCGGGCATCCGCCCGGTGCCCCCGCGCTTGAGGAACGCCAGCCCGGCGATCAACCGCTGCCGGTCCACGTGCACCCACTGCCCGCGCACCTTGACCAGCGGCATCTTCGCCGCCGCCAACTCGGCCAGCTCCTCCTCGGTCAACCGGTCGTCGCCGAGCGCCAAGTCCCACCGGTAGTCCACTAGCGCCTTCAGCCCGAGCTTGCTCTCCGACTCCACCCCGCCCGGCACACCGCGCGTCCCGGACGTCGTCGTGAGCTTGAGCCCCAACGTCCGCGGCTCGCGCCACCACGTCGGCAACAACACCCCGAACCCCGCCTGCGCCAGCACGGCGGCCCGCGACAGGAACTCGTACGCGCCGAACGCGTCCAGCTCCACCTTCGTCGGATGCCGCTCCCGCAACACCTCGTCCAGCTCGGGGTACAGCCGCGCCGCCCGCCCGAGATCCGCCAGCAGCAGCTCCTGCGGGTGGTCGACCCACCGCCACAGCACCCCGTCGTCCCGCCACACCTGCTCGGCCAGCACCACCACGGACGGCTCGTCCACGGCCTGCACCAGGAACTCCAACAGCCACGACTCGTTCGCGAACCCGCCCTGGTCCGGCGAACTCAACCGGAAGCACAACCGAACCGGCCGATCCTGCTCCACACCGGCCCGCCACTTGGCGAGCTCCTCCCGCAACGGCGCCAGCTCACTGTCATCCGCCTCGAACACAGGCTCCCCGACCAACGCCCGCAACCACAGGTCAACGGGAGTCCGCCCCTTGGTCAACGACACGGACCCACCGAGCGCCGCCCGAACCCCGTTGTCCACCAACGTGGTCAACACGCTCCGCAGAAGCACCTCCGGCGACCCGACCCCGTCAACTCCCCGACACGCGGGCGGCATGGAATCCCGCAACGCCACGAACCGCATCGAATCCACCCCGGACAACGCGGGCACCCACCGCGCCACCGGACTGTGCGCGTCAACGGACGGCAACACCCGCCCCCGACCCACCAGCTCCCGCGCAAACGCCGCAACTTCCCCCAAATACCGCACGGAAGCCCCAGTCCGAAACCCCTCAACCCCGTCCGGCACCCCATCCACGAACACGACGGGCACCACCCACTTCCGCAACTTCACAGCCCCCCGAGGCACCCGCCCCCCACCATCGGGTGCCGGAGTTCCGGGAGATCGCCGAGCCGGTCGACGCGGCCGAGCTGCTCGACAAGTTCGGTGCCGTCGTCCTCAAACCCGTCCTGGGCGC